>CAYXMV010000080.1:0-10092 GCA_964466235.1 uncultured Muribaculaceae bacterium
GGGTGATCTTTAAATTGCAGATTACGTCCCAGACACACAAATTGGAACACTACCAGTGGTTTACAGCAAACATAGGAATAAGGTATTCGTCTTTCTTTACGGAAAACAAGTCATATCACAGTGTGCAGCCGCGTGCAGCATTACGCTTCGGTCTCAGCGACAATACTGCATTGAAGCTTTCCTACAGCGAAATGACACAGTATAACCATCAGATTTCGCCCAACTACCTTCAGCTTCCGACAAATTTCTGGATGCCCTCGACGGCAAAGATAGCTCCGAGCCACTCAAGGCAGGTATCGGGCGGAGTCTATGTAAATCTTCCTCATAACATAAGATTCAATGCCGAAGGATATTACAAGACAATGGACAATCTGCTTGAATTTGGCGGGAAATGGGGTGTATATCCTCCGATAAACAGATGGGAAGAGGCGATGGTGACTGGAAAAGGACGCTCATGGGGCCTGGAGACCGAGGTCTCATGGTCTGATCAAAAGACCCATCTGGCGGCATACTACACCCTTTCATGGAGTCAGAGATATTTCGAGGATTTCTTCCCTAAATGGTACAGGGACCGCAACGACAACCTCCACAAACTGACACTCACGGGCACAAGACGCTTCGGAAAGCGTTTCGAGATGTATGCAAGCTGGAACTGGCACAGCGGAGGATGGATCACCGGAGAGTCATACATTATCCAGACCGGAGAGGTGCAGCAAGCATGGCCGGAGTCCTTCTACAGCGTACCGAACAATTTCAGGATGCCGGACTACCATCGCCTCGATGTCGGGTTCAATTTCAGAAAGACCACTAAAAGAGGCAATGAAAGTATCTGGAATCTAAGCATTTATAATGCTTATTGCAATATGAATCCTATTACGGCATATATGGGCACCTCGTATGAGTTCACGAAGGAGAACCTTACCGGTCTGTATTTCGTTGGAGAGGCTTTTGCCATCATTCCTATTATTCCTTCGTTCAGTTATACTCTTAAATTTTAGTTGTATGAATGGTAATTATATAGACCCCACGACTTCGCTCAAGGTGACAGCAGAAGGGCTCGAGGTGGCGAAAGAAAGACTCAAGGTGGCTGATCGAAGGCTCGAAATGGCAGAAAGAAGAGTCAAAGCGACGGACCGAAGGTTCAAAGCGACAAAGAGAATCAATATCTGTATGCTGGGATTGGTGCTGCTGGTGCTGAGCGGGTGCAGATATTCGTTTGAGATATACGATATAGGGCTGGAACCCACACTTTGCATCAGATCCTTCATCTGTGCGGATTCAACGGCAAGCATCACCGTACATAAAGCCGTGCCTGTAACTCATGCTGCATTCCTTGATACGGCCATCGTATCGCCCTCACTCTCACTGACATGCAACGGTGAGGCGGTAGCGGCATCTGTCACAAAGTCCGGCAAAGGCAACCGGATATTCGGCTCACAGGCATTCAAGCCAGGTGATACTATAGAAATAAGTATGGAAACCGAGGATGTGGAAAGGGTAAGCGCCGTGACGACTGTCCCGGGTCTCTTTCCTGAATGCACGACTGAATTCTACACTGATGCAGACGGAGAGAAAGCTGTGAGAGTTTCCTATAAAGATGATCCTGAGACAGAAGATTTCTACGGAATATGCGTCATGTATGAGGCGGAAGCCAAAGAAGATGCGGAAATAATTTCCGGTAAAACACATACAGAAGACGCCTGGCCGTTAGGATACGTCGATCATCTGACGCTTGACAACTCGAAAAAAGCACCTGCTGTATCAAATATGATGGACGGCAACTATCTATTCATCTGGAAAGACGTCGATGAAGAAGATAATGAATATGAGGTATCATATATGGATCCCGGACTTCCTGACTTCTATAGGAAATCGGTATATCTCAGACTTTTCAAATTGTCGGAAGAGACATACAAGACACTTTATGCCGACTACGAACAGCACTATGATGAATTTGCCTATTTAGGATTCGATTCTCCTTCATTCAGTTACACCAACATAAACAACGGCGTAGGATATTTCGGAGCATATTCCGTCAGGGAAACGGAGCCGGTAACAATCGACTCACCAAATGAAAATTAACATGAAAGCCAACATATTTATTTCTGCCTTACTCATCCTGGGCGGTTGCAAGGGCTATATCGGAGGTTTTGACGATTCCGACATACAGGGTATGCAGGCCGTATTCATAAACAAGAGTCAGCACGACCTCACTTTAATAATAAATGATGAGTTCTGGTCCTCACACAACGGGCCGGATACAGTCAGGATAGAGCCGGTCAATGGGCTGACTATATTTGAATATAACGACCCATACAGCAGCACAGGCATTTTTGATGAGGCGGCCCTGATGATAGACGGCGACAAGACACTTATTCACTATGATGCCTCAATGGAACTGCCAGGCAATCCTTGCACATACGGTTTCGTAAAACAAATCAATGACAGCAAAAGACGTTACACGGTTTATGAATACACTGAAGAAAGAGTAAACCAGATCCTCCGTGAGTACGACAGAATCAAGGATTTTTCCATGACAAGTGTAGAGCCGTCGCTGATTCATGATGATTCCCTCATTGTAGAGGGGTCATCAGAGGCATTATTCCACCGGATATACCCGGTTCCCGCCGTCCGTGAGAATCTCAAGGTCGGGGCCCTGATAGCAAAGGAGGCTGAAAGTCTGGACAGGCTCAGGTTTGTGGGTACGGCCGAAGTCCCGGCAGATCTGATAGAAAGATCGGAGAATGGTGGACTTGTCTCATATCTGCAGGAGTGCCAGCAGAGTTATTTCAGTATTCACGATCTCGGAAAGATAGGCCTGGCACATTTCGGGTGCGATTTCGGAAAACTCACAGGCAGAAATAAGATGGAAAAGTTCAGCGGAATCATGTATTCACGAGCTGTATCTTCAGAATACGAGGCCACCTATGGTATAACATCCGTTCCGGAAGGTACTGTTGCAGTCAGAAGCGTGTGCTATGGAAAGATCATGTTTCTTCTTGCTGAAGCAGACAGTTCTCCAAGAGAGCTGCATCGCGGTGTGAAGTATGCCATAATATGTGGGGATACATCCGAGATCACAACATATATCGACGATCCTGACTCCATAGACTTCCACCTGATAACAAGGGATGAGAATGGAGAATTCCATGCAAGGTCAGGAGGGATAGAACTTCTTGAACTCTACATAGAGGGACCGAAGAACGAACCCGTGTTCCCTCTGTTCTTCGAACTTACCGACGGCAGCGACAAGACAGCCTATATTCATATTCAGGACATTCAATCTCAGTCATAGCGACAGTCCTTAGACATAAACCATGTCAAAAAGAAAGGATTTCAAGACCCGGTATTGTCAACGCCCAGATTTTCAACATGATTAACAAGAATGTTTTTGCTAAGTTTTTTCGCAAAAACATTTTTGTTTCATAAAGAATCCTCAAAAAAAGCCCCGAAAGAAAAGCCCTCCGAGACGGCCTCATTCTGATACATTTTTGTTATCAACCTTCGCTTCTGCCTGTATATCAAGTAATTACATTTAATTTCCACAATCCATCCTGAAAACACACGTCAGGCATATCCGGTTTTCCTTGGAATCAGCTAATCACTTGTCAATGGAATCCAGTCAGTAAAGATTTTGTTCCTGCATGCCACATATCCCGTACCTCCCAGCACATTAGAAACTGTTTAAAATTTTATCATTTGAAATATTATGATGAATTTTCGGAGAAAAATTTAAACAGTTTCTCAATGTCGGTGATGTGGAAGTGAATGTCACGGACAGGGATGGGATGCAAGAATTCCGTTGCGGACCTGAAAGCGCCGGACTGACAGTCACAATCATGCACGAAGAAGGCATCCGGACCGTGTATAAGCAAGTGCCATATATCATACTCAGACCTGACAGAATAAAGACAGGACAGATGATAGGTAAGGCCGGAAAGACTGCTGAATCGACCGATGTGCACCTCCATTTCGAGGTCCACAAGGACGGAAAGCAGTCCCTATGAGAGTCGTAGAGAATCAGCCAAAGTCGTCAAAGATAGACAAGAAGTGACTTTGGTCGGATTTTTGCAGGTAAGGGGCCCGTTTTCCTTGACCTATGACCAGATCCCGCAACATATTCTTCGCATTCATGCTTATCTTCTGTCTCGGCTCGTGTGCATGCTCGAGCGATGCAGACAGGGTGCTTGACGAGGCTCAGATGCGTCTTGAGACCAGTCCTGACAGCGCTTTTGTGGCACTGGACTCATTGGACAGAAGGCATCTGCACACAAAAGAGCAGAGGGCAAGACATGCCCTTCTGTATTCAATCGCATTGGACAAGGTCGGGATTGAAATGACCAACGACAGCATCATCAGCATTGCAGTCAGCTATTACATAGACAGCGGTGACAGGCAAAATGCTGAAGAAGCCCTTAAATGGCAGGAGGTAATCAGGGAAAAGGCCGTACTCGTGCCGGACACCGACACATTGAAAAGGCAGAACGCAAGGATAATCCAGGAAAGATATGCGGACAAGATGAAATTGGAAAGCAACAGAAAATCCTTTTTCCATCTTATTTCCGCTTCAATAATAATCCTGCTCATCTGCCTTTTCATCATAAGGAAGATCAATCTGAAACTCAGCCGGAAACCGGATGACAAGGCTATGGAGCTCATTACCCGGAGGCTGGCCCTGCTCGACAAGATCCTGGCATCACACATCTCATCTGACGACAGGATATACAAGGTGTCCGAAGAAGAAATCGAGAATCTTATATCCGACCGCGAATCATTCCTTGTTTCGACCAAAGTCATCTTCAAGGAAAGGTATCCGAAATTCATAGCATATCTTTCCGACAAAGGTCTCACCGACTGGGAAATCGGATATTGCTGCCTATACACCCTCGGACTCAAGGGAAAGGAAGTAGGCGAATATATCAGGAAGAAAAGACATTATATAATAAGCAGCGACATCCGCAAGAAACTCGAGCTCGGCGAGCACGACACCAACATAGGAATCTGGCTTCGCAGCCTGCTTTCCGGACTTGAAAAAGACATTATGTAAGACTTTCGGTCTGCCCGAATCTGTCACTTTTATCTAAAACATTGTATGACAGTATCTTATATAAGCAAAATAATTATCCAAAAACTGAAATGTAAAACTTTTCCGGAATAATTTTGTGTCAAAATTGATACAGATGAACACGAAGAAGTTTCATTTCTACAACAATCTGACGGCCGGCCTTATTTTCCTGATTTCCGCCGTCACATACCTCCTCACCATAGAGCCCACAGCCTCATTCTGGGACTGCGGGGAATTCATAGCCTCATCATACAGACTCGAAGTGGGACATCCGCCGGGAAACCCCGTTTTCCAGCTGTTCGCCCGTTTCTTCACCATTTTCACAGACAATATGCATGCAGGCGCGGCAGTCAATTCGCTCAGCGCAATCTGCTCGGCCTTCACTGTGATGTTCCTCTACCTTACGATTGTCTTTTTCGCCAAAAGACTGATGAGGACGGAAGAATATAGTCCTGCCCGGACTGTCGCAATCTTCGGATCGGGAGCCGTGGGCGCTCTCTCATTCTGCTTCAGCGACACATTCTGGTTTTCTGCGGTCGAAGCGGAGGTATATTCCATGTCCTCTCTGTTCACCGCCCTCGTATTCTGGCTCATGACGAAATGGTACGATGACGCAGATTCACCTTATGCCAACAGATGGATCGTGCTGATATGCTTCCTCATGGGCCTGTCCATCGGCGTCCATCTGCTCAATCTGCTTAGCATCCCGGCTATAATGTTCCTGTATTTCTACAGGATAAGGGAAAACGGCAGATACACTTTCAGGGAGCTTGCGGGCATATTCATTCTTTCTTGCCTGATTCTCGCCGTGCTGCTCTTCGGGCTGATTCCGTATCTGCCGAAGATGGCTGCGTATGCAGACCTGTTCTTTGTAAACATCCTTGGACTCCCGTTCAACTCCGGAGCCGCCTTCTTCATGACAGTTCTGCTCGGGGGATGCTTCCTGGGACTTTTCCGCACTCTAAAGCGAGGGAAAGTACTGGCGAATACCGTCCTCCTATGCACCACCGTGATAATCATCGGCTTTTCGGTATTCAGCATCGTGATCATACGCTCAAGCGTAAAGCCCCCGACAAACGAATATCAGCCGGACAATCCGTTCACATTAGTGCGATACCTCAACCGGGAGCAGTACGGCAGCAAGCCTCTCGTCTATGGAGAATATTTCGGAGCCCCGTACGAACTTGAGACCAAAACATACTGGACACCGCTTGACGGCAGATACGTCCGGGCGGAGACAATGCCGGAAGCCTCTTTCACACGCGAAGGCAAGATGATCTTCCCACGGATGTGGGACAACAGGGACGATTCGTATATACGGTTCTACAAATCATATATAGGAGAGGACGGCATCCGCGTACGAGGGTCCTCAGACCTGAAGCCTACCTTTCTGCAGAACCTTACATTCTTCTTTGACTATCAGGTCAACTGGATGTACTGGAGATATTTCATGTGGAATTTTGCAGGAAGGCAGAACGACATCCACAGTCCTGTCCCCGGCGATCCGTTGAGAGGAAACTGGGAATCCGGCATAGGATTCATAGACAGGATAAGATTAGGAGATCAGTCCGATGCCCCGTCCCATCTGAAGGACAACAAGGCTAAGAACCACTATTTCATGCTTCCCCTGCTGCTCGGCCTGATAGGCCTGTTCTTTCAATACAGCAGGGACAGAAGGGGGGCATGGCTGACATTCCTCATGTTCTTCATGACAGGAATAGCTATTGTGCTCTATATCAACCAATCGCCGTATCAGGTGCGTGAACGCGACTATGCTTATGCCGGTTCCTTCTATTTCTTCTCCCTGTGGATAGGCCTTGCCGTTACGGCCGTACATGAATTCGTCAGCAGACCGGACCGGAAAATCCCTGCCATGCTGACAAGCCTCCCGATGCTTGCGGTACCAGCCCTGATGGCTGTCGAAAACTGGGATGACCACGACAGAAGCAACAGATACACCGCAGTGGAATTTGCGCGCAACACCCTCGACTCCGCGGGACAGGACGGCATCCTCGTGACGCACGGCGACAATGACACATTCCCTCTCTGGTACGCCCAGGAGGTTGAAAACTACCGTACGGATGTGAGGATAGTAAATACCTCGCTGCTCGGCACCGACTGGCACTATGACCAGATGAAATATGCATCCAACGAGTCTTCGCCTCTACCGTTGTCGGTCGGTCTGGAACAGTATCTTTACGGCACTAATGAGGCCGTAGTCATATACGACACGCGAAACTCAGCCTTTCTTCTCTCAGATGTGATGCGTGTATTCAGGCATCCCGATGCAAAGATTCCTCTTGCTGACGGCAGTCATGGCGATTACATAGCTTCCCGGCAGCTTGTGATACCCGTCAATAAAGAGAATGTAATCAGGTATGGAATCCTTGACCGGAAATTTGAAGATATGATTCCGGACCACATCACTTTGACCATCCCGAAAGACAAGAATTACATTACGAAGCCGGAGCTCTTTTTTCTCGACCTGCTGTCAAATTACGAATGGGACAGACCTATAAGCCTACTCAACGCAGGAGGTGATATCAACATAGGCATCAAGGATTACCTGATGTATGACGGCTTCTCATATCGCTTCGTGCCGATAAAGAACCGGACCACAAGGCATACAGCCGACTTCACCGATCCGTCAGACCTCTACCGCAGGATGACATCGGTCTATCAATGGGACGAACTGAAAAGGACTGACTGGTTTACCGATTATCATAATCTCTATACCTTTGCCGGCGTCCATGACCAAAGGAAAATGTTCGCAGAAGCCGCACGCATAATGCTTGATGCGGGCGAAACCGCCAAGGCAGTCGAACTGCTCGACCTGTGCCGTGAGAATGTCCCTGAATCGGTTTTCCCTCTCGACCTGTCAGCATACGGATTTACCAACGAACAGTCGGTAGCTGTGATGGCAGACCTGTATTACAGGGCGGGAGAAAAGGAAAAGGCCTGTGACCTGGCTTCAAGACTGGCAGACGGGCTTCTTGAATCAGCCTCTTTCTTCCTCCGGTACTATGAGTGGTCCTCCGTATATTTTGAATCCTGCCGCGAAACGCTGTCCTTCATCGCAGCCATAGCATACGAAAACGACGACGTCGAGATGGCCGAAAGTATAGTCGAGAGGTTCAACGCACTATGAGAAACTGTTTAAAATTTTATCATTTGAAATATTATGATGATTTTTCGGAGAAAAATTTAAACAGTTTCTAAGTATCTAAAATGCCGATCACAGTAAACGTTGACATAATGCCGGCAAGGCTTTGGACTGCCAGCCAGAAGACAGTATTGTCCCGGAGACGAAGAGAAAGATTGACAATGGCACAGGCTTTGAATACAGCGGAACGGACTGAACATTAAATCTTAACAGATACACGATTCTACTGATGTCCCCCAACATCAATACGTTATGCCTGACAGGCAGCATGATGCTCATCATGCTGCCTGGGCGGCTTTATGAACCGGAAAAAGTCTATGACCCTCATCCTGACAAACATTTCAGGAGATAGTCTGACATCCCCATAAAATTCCACAAGACATCCATCATTATCAACACTTTACGCATCGAAGTAAAGTATTTCTTCTTATACAACTAAATAATTTAGTTATAAAACTATCAAAAATAGTTGCATAACAAGATTTTTTAGTTACCTTTGTCGCAGAAACATTTTCAGACATGAAGAAACTGACTAAAAAAGAGGAAGAGATCATGAATCTCTTCTGGGACAAAGGGGCGATGTTCGTACGTGAACTCCTTGAGAATTACGATGAACCGAAGCCACATTTCAACACACTCTCCACCATGGTCCGGACTCTTGAGGCAAACGGTTATGTCGGCCACAAGGCATACGGCAATTCGTACCAGTACTTCCCTATCGTGTCCCGCGAAGAATATGCAGGAAGTTCGTTCAAAGGAATCATCAGCAGCTATTTCAACAACTCATATCTCAGTGCTGTATCGACACTCGTCAAGGAGGAGAAGATAACGATTGACGAACTGAAGGAACTCATCGAACAGATAGAGAAAGGAAACCGATAACATTCAAACTTGACAGATATGAACGAACTTCTTATATATCAAGGCAAGACAGCCATAGCACTGGCGGTATTCTACATATTTTACCGTCTGCTTCTGAGCAAGGAGACATTCCATCGCTTCAACAGGATAGTCCTTCTCGGCACTGCCGCACTTTCTTTCCTGCTGCCTCTTTGCGTGATTACCATCAGGAAGGTGGTGATACTCCCCGACACAAATGACATCGTCAGCGCCGAAGGCATAGTCACAGGTACGGCAGAAACACCTCATGAACCTATATGGCCGGCAGTATTATGCGGCATCTTTGCCCTTGGTGCCCTCATCGTCATGCTCATGACATTCATCTCCATAATCAAGGTCGAGGCAATAATCAGGTCAGGAGAACATCAGACCTTAGAAAGCGGTGAGACATTGGTCATTACAGAAACTGACACATCTCCGTTCAGCTGGATGAAATACATTGTGCTTTCACGCGAGGACTACGAGAGCGGCTACTTTCAGATCCTCACTCACGAAAAGGCACATATCGCCCTAAGACATTCGTGGGATATGCTTTTCGTCGATATGATTACGGTACTCCAGTGGTTCAACCCGGCTATCTGGATGCTTAAGTCCGATCTGCGTGCCCTCCATGAGTTCGAGGCTGACGATGCTGTTCTCCGCAGCGGAGCGGACATAAAGGAATATCAATATCTATTGATAAGGAAAGCTGTCAGCAAGAGCGGCTACTCAGTTGCCAACAGCTTTAATCACAGTACACTTAAACAACGTATTACCATGATGTTAAACAAAAAATCATCTCGTATGAGTGCCTGGAAGGCTCTCTACGTACTCCCACTCGTGGGAATCTCTCTGGCAGCAACCGCCGAGACAAAGGTAGATTACCGGTATGAAGGCCAGCAGTCCGAAACTGTGGTTGACACTCCTGTGGACAAACTTACATAAAAACTTTCGTTTTTACGCCCGTTGTAATAAAAATCAAGCC
>CAYXMV010000081.1:0-9804 GCA_964466235.1 uncultured Muribaculaceae bacterium
GAAGTGGTACAATCGAAAGTGCTACAGGAGGTACATTCAATGTGATATTGTCAGAGTTAGTCTTTGACGAGAATGGAGAAGAAAAATATACTTCATTTCCGCCAACATCACTTTATACAGATTATGAGAACTATGTCAGAATTGCAGACTGGGTATGGAAGAGGAAATCAGGAATAGTAAAATTTTCATTTGATAGCGAAGCGGAAGCTGAGTGGGCTGAATTCTTAAAAGATATTTCTCACAACTTGGCTGCAAAGCTTGAAAAAAAACAAGAAACGACTCTATTCAATGACAACTTAGAAGACACTCCTACTTATTTATGGGGAAAAAACTACCTGTATAATTCAGACATCAAATTTGAATACTACTCGCATGGAATACATTCTTCGTACCCTGACTTTATTTTAAAAGACAAAAAAGGTAGAATCAATCTTTTTGAAGTAAAGAGTTTAAACATCAAAGTTGATTCAGTAATCAACAACTCTGAATATCAGGAAAAAACCATCGCTTTGAAAAAATGCTATAAGTATTGTTCGAAAATAACAGGGCATATTTTTTATTTACCAATACTAAAAGATAATCGATGGATAATCTCACAGTTTTTAAACGGAGAAGAAAAAACTTTAACGGAGAAAGAATTTACAAAGTTTATAACAGAATAGGGCAAGGAAGTTGTGCCCGTAATATTCGCAAAGACTATTACCGACAAATCCGAATCAAGCTTTGTTATTACTCCTGAGGACATTATGGAATTAATGAAGTAGTTTTCAATTCAACTTACTTACCATCTGAACCCTCGACTCATCTACGTATCTCTAAGTTCTGAAAAGGCAACCTCAAGAAGCGATACCGACTCACGCCATAAACGGAATCAAATCATACTCCCTCGTAGCGTGATAGAAGTAATCCAAGAAGAAGCCGCCATTTTTATGAAGGAAATCCCGGCCATATTCATAGCCTTTAAGGCTATTAATAGCTGCATCAGGAATAAGACCCTTATCGTGAAGAATGCACGCTACCCGATACGGAACCGAACCATTATTCACATAGAAACTGATTCCATCTTTCTTTGCCGCCTCTTTCTTATAGAACTTGTTTTCAGGCAAAGCCACGCACTGACCATTATTCGGAGATATGCACAATCCGTTCACAGGATCGCCATAGATTGCATAACACTTTGCATTGGGGACAATTGAAGGCATATCGAATTCATCCACATTAGTAAACTCCAACTTCTCCACAAAGAATCTCTTTACTGCCTCTCGATCCTTTACGACAACAGCCGGAACACCTCCTGAAGCAGCCAGAAATACAGGATAATTATCTTTCTGCTGTGATTCCAGCTCCCTCTCATACCGCATTTCTTCTACAGCATCATCTATTTTAGCATTCGAGACACCGCGCAGCTCCGTCATCAGTCCGGAAATGTAATGCCTACCATTAAACTTTACGAGGGTCGTATATACCAACGTCTTATCCTCCATATAATTACGAATCGGTGACTCGCCATCTGCAAATGAATCCATCTCTACACCATATTCCTTTTCCTCGACCATATCATAGAGCCGGAAGCAAGTGGTTTTCAACCCTTTATATAAGAATATCGAAGGCCTGGTTCTCTCAAGCGTATTAAAAACGACATTGCCAGTAATCCTTCCCAACCATTGCTGAACATTGAAAGACAGCAGGTTATGTTTATAATTGAACATATGCTCCGTTACCGTCATATACATTCTCTTTGGCAGAGGCATATTCTCGAATTCAGAATCGGCAATCGCTTCAGCAACAGCTTCAGGAGCCCCAAGAAAGACATACGATGACATAAGGAACCATTCCATCAGATTTCGACATTCCCACCAATTCTCTCCTATCCGGTCATTATGAATGAAGGCATACAACCTTTCATTTTCCGGCGCGGATTCATATTCCTCATCAAACAAGGCTGTCAACTCCAAGGCCGTCTTGAGCAGCCAGGGATTCTCCGGATTAATCAATGTATTCTTTTCATTATTGACCTGCATAAAGTGCCATAAGAGCAATGATAAATCCTGAGGATTCACCTCTCCTTCATAATACTCCGGCAGATCATAAAACGGGAGCATAGAGCCATAACGTGCAAGACACTCCTTATTGACGAGTGACCACATTCCGAGATTTGAACAGACATCTTCAAACCAGGATGTGAGATAAAGGGCAGCTTTCCGTATGAGCAATTCATCTTTAAAATAATCCGCCACCTCAGACTTCTCAAGAAATCCCATCACATTATTGGCCAGAGAAACATAATACAGATCCACCGAATCTGGATTGTTATACGGCCTTATGGCAAGCCATTCGGCTGGAAATATCTTCTTAACTCTCATATTCTTCACTATAATATAGATTTACATTCTGTTTGATTGCCTGTTGCGTCTTTATGGACATTTAGAAACTGTTTAAAATTTTATCATTTGAAATATTATGATGAATTTTCGAGTAGATTTTTTCTGTTTTCAGAGGAGGATAGCGGTGCTATCTGACGAGGAAAAGAGGAATAACCTGAGATGGTAAATACTCCGCAATCTTCCCCAGCAACCCCTCATCAGCCGGAAGCCACTTGACAGATGACAATGTTTCAGAAGTCAGCCAGACAGCAGCCTCATGTTCGTTCAAATGTAAAGATTCAGACAAGAGACTGCATATATAGCAATGCATAGTCAAGTGAAAATCAGGATAGTCCCATTCTACGGTATCCATCAGTTCCCCTACCTCAATTTCCGTATCAAGTTCCTCACGTATCTCACGCCTCAACGCATCCTCAGGAGCCTCCCCCGCCTCCATCTTCCCGCCGGGAAACTCCCACCAGCCCCGCCACTCACCATATCCGCGCTGAGTGGCAAAGACTTTTCCATCTTTAATGATTATCGCAGCTACTACTTCTATTGTTTTCATCAGTTATATCGGCCTCCCTACATTTCTGATTTCACCATGGCATCAGACAAAGGTAACGATATTTATCATAGAATCAAATGTTGCATTCTCTACTGCCCTCTCCACAGATTCCACCATTGAATTCTGTTGTATATGCGTCCATGGTCATATCCAATCGCAAAGCGGTATTCTGCAGTCAGAATTTCCGGCAAGACCTCATAAACGTGCACAAAAAAGAGGTGCCGCAATCCTGCGACACCTCCTGTTCCCGTAGTTGCTGCTAAAGGTACAGACCTTTAGCGGTCAATCTTCTTACTTCTTGTCATCTCCTTCTTCGGGCACCTCTATCACTTCTTCTTCAACCTCGAGGAACTTCTCAACAAATTTGTCCTCGATCTTCCTGTATGTTCCTACTACGGTATCTTCAATAGCCTGATAGCCGTTTACTACACCGTTTTCAATCTTCTTGTAGGCATTGACCACTGACTCTTCGATCTTGCCTGTCTTTAGTTTCATTTCACTCATTCTGTTTCTGTATTTGTTGCTGCAAAGGTATATCGGAATTTCAAGAATCACTTGGACGTTCTGCCCAATATTTGGAACGATTTACCGAAAACAAGGTGTTTTCACACAAAAAGGCGCCACAAATGCGACGCCTTTCTATCCTATAATGCGGACACTTACCAGATGACAACCCTCTCTTCCTCAGGAAGGAACATGTCGCCGTCAGTGATACCGAAAGCCTGGTAGAAGGTCCCTATATTGCGGAGGGTAGCGTTCACGCGGTTCTTTCCGAGCGAATGGACATCGACTTTGGTCAGGCGGGCAGCCTCTTCGTCACGTATGTTCTGTCCCCATATTGTGGCGTATGAGAGGTAGAAGCGCTGGGCAGCTGTGAATCCGTCTATCGGCTCAGGCTCTCCATTGGCCTTGAATGAGTTCTGAAGGGCGGTATATGACACTCTCAGACCTCCCTGGTCAGCAATGTTCTCGCCGAGAGAGAGGGCTCCGTCAGCCATCACTGCCGGCTGGCCGTCCTTCTCCGGAAGAACGACAATCCTGCTGAACTGGTCAACGAGAATGTCCGTGCGCGCCTTGAATGCAGCCGCATCCTCTTCAGTCCACCAGTTGTTCATGTTGCCGTCCTTGTCGAACTGACGTCCCTGGTCATCGAAGCCGTGGGTCATTTCATGGCCGATGACAACTCCGATAGCGCCATAGTTCACTGCATCATCGGCAGATGAATTGTAGAACGGCGGCTGAAGGATTGCCGCAGGGAAGCAGATTTCGTTTGTGGTAGGATTGTAGTATGCGTTCACTGTCTGAGGAGACATGAACCACCTCGTACGGTCAACCTCCTTGCCGAGGTCTGCAAGGTTATCGGCGGTGTACCATGCGCTTGCCCTCTTGATATTCTCCCAATATGAGAGCCTTGGATCAATGGTGAGGGTAGAATAATCCTTCCACTTGTCCGGATAACCGATCTTGACCGTAAATGTATTGAGCTTTTCATGAGCCTTCGCCTTCGTGGCATCCGACATCCACTCGAGGGCGTCGATATGCTGGCCGAGGGCCACCTGAAGATTCTTCACCATCTCAGTCATGCGCACCTTGTCGCTTTCAGGGAAATATTTCTTTACATAAATCTCGCCTACAGCCTCTCCGAGAAGGCTGTTCGGAACAGCCATGGCGCGTTTCCAGCGCGGACGCATCTCCTGCTGGCCCGACATCTGGCGGCCGAAGAAATCAAAATATGCTGCATAGAGTCCGTCACCCACATAAGCTGCTGCACTTGAAATCACATTTGCAGCAAGATAAGCCTTCACGGTCTGAATATCCTCTTCAGTAAAGAGATTGAAAACTGTATCCAGAACCTCAGGCTGACCGACGATAACCTTGTCGAAATCACCTATACCCATCTGTGAGAAATAGGCGTTCCAATCGAACTGAGTGTATTTAGCGACGAACTCCGCTTTCGTCATAGGATTATAGCCCGCAGCCACATCACGAAGCTCAACATTGCTGCGGAATGCTTCTGCCATCTTTGTCTCGAACGCAATCACCTTCTCCGCTACGGCAGGCGCATCCTTCCATCCGAGCATAGTGAACGCCTTGACAAGCCACTGACTGTATCCGTCGCGAAGAGCCTGGTTCTCGGAATCGAGATAATAATCCCTGTTCCCCATTCCAAGACCGGCCTGATCTATATAAAGTACATTTACATTGCTGTTGAGAAGGTCTGCGCTGACTCCCGTGCTGAACAGAGGATTTCCTGCAGATGTATGGATCATGGCTACGGCAACAGCGAGGTCGGAAAGACTTCCGACAGCCATAAGTCTATCAACGTCAGCCTTCAGAGGTGCCACTCCCTCGGTGTTCAGACGCGTGGAATCGAGTCCCATAGTGTAGAGGTCGGCAATCTTCTGATCCACCGTACCTTCCTTGAACTTTGACTTTGCAATATCTGCAAACAGATCATTGAGACGTACTTCGTTGCTTTCGCGCAGACGGTCGAATGTCCCGTAACGCGCGAACTCCGGTTTAAGAGGATTTGCAGCCTGCCATCCGCCGGTGGCGTACTGATAGAAGTCGTCATTGAGAGGAACGCTCTCATCGAAATTTGCACGGTCGATGGCTGATACGTTCTCGGCCTGCTTAATGTTGCAACCTGCCATGACAGCAACAGTTGAAAGGGTTAATAACAATAGTTCCTTACAAAAATAACGTATTTTTCGTCTCGAACGACAGCAAGGAAGATTTTATTGACCCTTTCAAACTCATATCACTGGTTTTCAGCCTCTAAAGCCGCGATATTGCGGCTCTGATCCACCCATATCAGTTTGGATGTGTCATAGCCCCGGCTTTCTGCCTCTGCAAGAAATACCTCAAGCAGATCCGGGTCCGGAACAGGAGTACGGGACAATATCCACAGATATTTCTCCGCCTTGCTTCCGACCAAAGACATCTGATAATCCTCATCAACCATCATGATATTGTACTCGGAATAGAAGAAGAGGAAGAACGACACTTTGAGAGCCCCCGGATTACCCTCCGGATCCTTGTATTTGGCCTTGCCTTCAGCCACCTTGAATCTGCCGTCTTTCCAGCCTGTGTTCAGAACCACCACTTTGCCGTCATCCTGCAGGATGTATTCAGCCATGGTGTTGTCCATTCCCCTTTCAAAGCTGTGATTGTAGCGTGCTATCTCATACCATTCTCCGAGATAGCGGGAGAGATCGAATTCATCGACTGTGGAATTGTCGAAATCCTTTGAACATGATGCCAAAGGAAGCATGCAGGCCGCCAGGCCCATTAAAACAAGAGTTTTCATAATACACTACTAATATAAGGTTAACGACCTGCGCCAGACCAAAAATCATTCCGGCCTGTCTGATAGACTGTTTAAATCTTTTTACGCATCACTAAAGAGTTCCTGAAAAAAAATTTGCAGATACAGATTATTTACATACCTTTGCGGCATACAATTAGATTGTGCGCAATCTAAATTTTAAGACTATGAACATTTATGACTTCAAAGTAAAGAACGCCAAGGGCGTGGAAGTGCCGATGTCGGATTACAAGGGCAAGGTGCTTCTCATCGTGAACACCGCCACCGAGTGCGGATTCACCCCGCAATACAAGGGACTTCAGGAACTCTACGATAAATTCAAGGCCGGAGGTTTCGAGATTCTCGACTTTCCGTGCAACCAGTTCGGACATCAGGCTCCGGGCACAGAAGAGGAGATTCAGAGTTTCTGCACCCTCAAGTACAAGACTACATTCCCGCTGTTCGCCAAGGTTGACGTGAACGGAAAGGACGAAGAGCCGCTCTTCCGCTTTCTCAAGGACAGCCGGGGAGGATTCCTGAACAACGACATAAAGTGGAACTTCACTAAATTCCTTGTCTCCCGCGACGGCAAGGTCATGGCAAGGTATGGTTCGATGACCAAGCCTGAGAAGATCGCGAATGACATTGACGCTCTGCTATGAATGAAAGACTGAAGCTCGAAAACCAGCTGTGTTTTCCACTTTATGTATGTGCAAAGGAGGTAGTGAGGAGCTACACTCCTTTGCTTGAACCATTGGGACTGACATATACTCAGTACATTGCCATGATGGCGCTATGGGAGCATAAATCCCTCACAGTAAAGGAAATGGGCAGATTGCTCATGCTCGACTCAGGCACTCTGACCCCAATGCTCAAGAAGATGGAAAAGGCCGGCTGGCTCAAGAGGGAAAGAAGCAGGAAGGATGAGCGCAAGGTGATCATAACAATCACTGATGAAGGCGAACATCTTCAGGAGAAGGCTGCGGAAGTGCCGGTACGCATGGCGCAGTGCATCACCCTCGGCAACGAGGAAGCCATACAGCTATACACCCTTCTCAAAAGACTTATGAAAACATTCAACAATCAATAAACTATGGAAAATTTCAAATGTGAAGACTGCCCCATGAGGGCAAAACATGATGCCAACCCATCTTCTATTGCAGGCAGATTATGGCGATGGCACATCAACTTCTGTCCGGGATGGAAGGGATACTTCAACAGTCTCGGTCCAGCCGAAAAGTCAGAAATCCGACAGAAGTACAATTTCACAAAATACAGATAGATGAAACATAATTATCTGTATCTGACAGCAGCCCTGATCTGGGGCGCCCCCGGCATGATCATCACAGCCAAAGGCATATCGGCCTACACAACGCAGTCACCGGACAGTCTCTGGTGGCTGCTGATGATCACTGCAGCCGTGCTGGCGGCTTTCTTCTTCATGTTCCGGCGCATCGTAAACAAGTATTCGGACCGGATAGATTCCCTGCCTGAAAGGACAAGCATCCTTCAGACCTTCCCCGTACGTGGATGGATACTGATAATCTTCATGATGGGTCTCGGAATCGTCCTGAAGCACATTCCGCAGATTCCTTCGGAATTCACGGCATCGTTCTACTCCGGCCTCGGGCCCATGCTCCTGCTTTCAGGCATAAGATTCCTGACGAAGATGTGACAGGCAGCGCCGGATTCATATCCACGCATCATTTTTTCTGACACTTGAACAAATAGGAAACTATTTGGACTCTCAGATAAATCATTACGACACAATGATGCAGGGCGGCTTTGACTCCGCCCTGCATATACGAATGAGGGTGAATGCAGTTCAGTGCATTCACCCTCATGATTTATGTTGAGTTGCTTAGAATCTGTAGCGTACACCAAGTCCGATGCTTGAAGGGAACCAGAGACCGTGTCCGCCGAATCCGATACCGATGTGCTGCCTGAAATCAAGCGAGAGCTGGAGAGGGAACCAGAATGAATATTCAAGTCCTACCATACCGGCTGCCGAAAGATTGAAATAGTTAGCATCACCGAGACCAAGACCTACTCCGACGCCAGGACCGGCATAGAATCCCCACTCACCTCTTGAAGTCCATGAAGGCTGAGCGATCATGAAGTTATAGATACCTGTAGCACCTACATTGAATACACCGTCGAAACCCAGTCCGAGACCTCCGTCAACTTCGAGAAAGTTGTTTCCGAGAGAGTGCTGATAGCTGACCTCACCGCCGTTTCCGATTCTTACACCAATTGCTCGTGGCTGAGCTGTAGCAGCAACCGCAAAACCGAGTACCATCGCTGCAACAAGAATGATCTTTTTCATAATATTATAGAATTGGGGTTAATGTTTTATTACTCGTCAAACTGCAAAGATATATAAAATCGGACAAGCATACAAAAAATATTACACCGACCTTATGGATTCATAAGGTCGGTGTTTACAAAACCGTTGATCTCTTGCATCAGTTCGACAGATGCGAGGGATTTCTTTTTTATGGCATCCGTGGCATCCGATGCCTCAGCTGCGGCCCGGAAGAAGTTTATAGCTTCCCCGAACTGACAATTTCTCCTGAGCTCCTCCGCTTTCTCCAGTAATTCCTCAGCAGTCATTACACAAGTCCCGAGAAACCCATGAAGGCCATTGCAAGGATGCTGGCAGTAACAAGAGCGATAGGAATGCCCTTGAATGCCTTCGGGACATCGTTGAGGGCGAGCTGTTCGCGAAGGCCTGCGAAGAGGATCATCGCAAGACCGAAGCCGAGTGAAGTCGCAAATGCATAGACTGTAGCCTCGCCGAGGTTGAACATTCCGTCAGCTGCGGCAGCGAAAGGAGATGACTTCTGCACGACTGTGAGGGCCACTCCGAGCACAGCACAGTTAGTGGTGATGAGCGGGAGGAAGATACCGAGCGATGCATAGAGTGCAGGGCTTATCTTCTTGAGCACGATCTCCACCATCTGCACGAGGGCTGCGATCACGAGGATGAATGATATTGTCTGCAGGAACTCGAGTCCGAGCTTCACAAGAAGTGTGTTCAGCAGATAGGTAACCACGGTTGCAAGCGTGATCACAAAGCATACTGCCATCGACATTCCCGAAGCGGTGCTGAGCTTGTTGGACACGCCGAGGAAAGGACAGATTCCCATGAACTGAGACAAAAGGATATTGTTTACAAATATCGCTGAAATGATGATAAGTATATATTCTACCATAATAATTCCTCCAGTATTTACTCAGCTTTCTTATCAGTCAGTTTTCTGAATATCACAATGAGATAGGCAAGCGCGAGGAAGGCTCCCGGTGCAAGCACGAATGCGAGGATTCCGTCACCTTCGATGAACTTGAGTCCGAACACCGAACCGCTTCCGAGAATCTCGCGTACCACTCCGAGAAGAGTGAGCGAGCAGGTGAATCCGAGACCGATTCCGAGACCGTCAAGAGCAGAATCGAGGACTCCGTTCTTGTTGGCAAATGCCTCCGCACGGCCGAGGACGATACAGTTCACCACGATGAGCGGGATGAAGAGACCGAGAGTCTCATAGATGTCCGGAACATAAGCCTGC
>CAYXMV010000082.1:0-9701 GCA_964466235.1 uncultured Muribaculaceae bacterium
TCTGGCCACATCCCCGTAATGTGCTGCAAAAGGAAGCCCGTTCACTCAGGCTTCTTACGACTCTTTCCGAAAAGAAAGACATGCTTCTCGGACTCGGAGTCGATCATGTTGAGGTGCTTCCGTTCACGAAGGACTTCAGCGCCATGACGACGGAACAATATCTCCGTATGCTCATGGAAAGATACGGCGCAAAGGCCGTCCTGCTCGGCTACGACAACAGGATGGGCTGCGATGCCGAAGGTGCGGATCAGGTGGCCAGTACGGCAGCAAGCCTCGGACTTGAGGTGATAAAGGCTGATATGGTGACGTCTGAAGCGGGCTATGCCGTGAGCTCGACCAAAATCCGTCAGCGGCTTGAGGCGGGAGATGTGAAGGGTGCTTCGGCGATGTTAGGGTATGGATACAGACTGCACGGAGTAGTGGTGGCCGGCAACAGGATTGGCAGGACCATCGGTTTTCCTACAGCGAACATGCAGCTCTATGAACCGTTGAAGCTTGTCCCCGGAAACGGTGTCTATTCAGTGAAGGTACGTACCCTCGGCAGAGACCTGTATGGCATGTGCAACATCGGATGCAGGCCAACAGTCGGACAGGGCAACGCCCGGACGATAGAGACGCATATATTTGAGTTTGATGAGGATATTTACGGTCTTGATCTCGAACTGACCTTTGTTGAGAAGATCCGTGACGAGATCCGTTTCGAATCCTTGTCAGAGCTTAAGGCGCAGTTGGAAAAGGACCGCATTCGTTGTCATGCCGGGCAGGCCGGAGGCGAATCGAGTGAATCTATAAAATAAAAGTATATGGAAACGATTTTAGGCTTACTGCTGGTACTTCTTCCATTGATATTCAAATTGGTGGAGAAGAAACTCAAGTCATCCGGCAACACCAAGGCAGCCGACAAGGTACACGAGTGGGCTGAGATGTTCGGTCAGAAAGAAGATGACAAGGAGGATGACGACGATGACGATGTTCCGGCAACGGTTACTGTCATTCCTGTCGATCAGCCGGCACAAGAAGCACCGAGTGTCGTTGCCCCGTTCCAGCCGGTCCCTGTAAGGTCTGCTGCACGAGTGGCGGCAAAGAAACCTTCAAAACCGATGCTTGAGGAAGAAGAAACAAAGAAGAAGGAGAAGATAGATCCGAAGAAGCTCGTGGTCTATTCAGAGATAATGAAACCAAAGTTTTAAATTTAATAATATTATGGCACTTCAATACATGACCCAGGAAGGTCTTGACAAACTAAAGAAGGAACTTGCGGAGGCGATTGCCCAGCGTCCTGTAATATCTGCAGCCATCGCAGAGGCCAGAGATAAGGGTGACCTTTCTGAGAATGCAGAATACGAAGCGGCAAGGGAGGCTCAGGGCCTTCTCGAGCTCAATATCGCGAAACTTCAGAATCTTGTGGCCAATGCCCGCGTGATCGACGAATCACAGATCGGTACGGACAAGGTCCAGATGCTCAATAAGGTCAAGGTTAAGAACCTCACCACCAATCAGGTAATGAACTTCACCCTCGTGAGCGAGAACGAGGCTGACTTCATGGCAGGCAAGCTGGCGGCCAAGACTCCTATCGGACAGGCCCTCATGGGACATGCTGTGGGTGACGTTGTGGAGGCTAAGGTTCCTGCCGGCATCATCAAGTTCGAGATCCTCGACATCACATTATAGCCGGTGCCGATGTGTGCCGGAGGCTCCTTCCCTTTCCCGCTGCCGCAGACTTTCCGCTGCAAAGGCTGCAGCGCAGTCTGCTTATCGCTTACAAGGGTGCGAAAAGCCTCTTCCACACAGATTACACGCTCCTTTATAATGAAATTCAATTAATCAAAATACGCTGATGGCAACAATCTTTACTAAAATAGCCAAGGGCGAGATCCCATCCTACAAGGTTGCCGAGAATGATGATTTCTATGCATTCCTTGATATTGCTCCTATGGCAAAGGGACATACTCTCGTGATACCGAAACATGTCGAGGATGATTACATCTTCAGCCTCGAGGATGATACTTATATAGGTCTCTGCGCCTTCGCAAAGAAGGTGGCTGAGGCCATAAAGGCTGCCGTACCATGCCGTAGAGTAGGCGTCGCCGTTCTCGGAATGGAGGTCCCTCATACACACATACACCTTGTTCCCCTCAATACTGAGGCCGACATGGATTTCAGAAAAAAGAAACTTGAGTTGACCCAGGAGGAATTCTCTGAGATTGCCTCAGCAATACTTGACGAATATGAAAAGATTAAGTAGAATCATCTTGTCTTTAGCGGCAGCTGCGGCTGCAGCCTCTTGTTCAACTAAAGCTGTGATCGACGGTACCGTCGCTTCGTTGCCTTCGGGCGAAGTCATAGTGAAACTTCTCGACATCAACAGATATGAGGTGCTCGATACCGTGGCGACCGATGCCGCGGGACACTTCACTTATAAGGTTGATATTGAGGAAGGACAGCCGGAATTCGTGTATCTGTTCCATGGTGATGTGAAGATAGCTTCTCTTCTTCTTGAAGCCGGTGACAATGTCGTAGTCGAGGCGGATACCCTCGGCACCTATACTGTGGCCGGTTCGGAAGAGTCTGTGAAGCTCGCTCAGGTGGAGAAGGATTATGCTGTCGCCATGTCGAGGCTCAATTCTCTTGCCGCAAGAATGGAGACAGCCGTTTCTGATGCAGAGACCCAGCAGATCAGACGTGAGATAGGACAGGAATATGTGCGCTATTACCGTGACCGCGTGAAGTACATCATGCAGAACAGCCGTTCGCTAACTGTCGTTCCTGTGTTCTTCCAGTATCTCGGAACCGATCTGCCTGTATTCGGTCAGAATACGGATGCACTTCATTTCAAGTCTGTGGCTGATTCCCTGGAACTTGTATATCCTGAATCAAGATATGTAAAGGCACTCAGGAAAGAGGCGGAGGCGAGATACGGGTATCTCGAACTTCAGGCAAAGATTGACAATGCCGAACAGGTGGGCTATCCGGACATCATTCTTCCGGATGTGACCGGTCAGAAGGTAAGGTTGAGCGACATCGACTCTAAGATTCTCCTCATTTATTTCTGGAATGCTGCCGATGCTTCACAGAAGATGTTCAATATGGACGTTCTCAAGCCTGTCTATGAGGATTATCACAAGAAGGGAGTGGAAATCTTCCAGGTGTCCCTGGATGTTGACAAGGCTACATGGGCAAAGGCTGTAAGAGACCAGCAGCTCCCATGGATCAGCGTATGTGACTCAAGAGGTGCCGATTCTCCGTACGTATCCCTCTTCAATGTTTCGGCCCTTCCTTCGATGCTCGTCCTTTGTGATGGCGAACTCGTTGACGGTCAGGCGATAGATGAGAAATCTTTCCGCCGTCTCCTTGACCGCCTCCTGAGATAGCCTGATAGCCAATATGACAAAGACCGTCGGTATAGGAAGGATGAACTTCTGTACCGACGGTCTTGTTTTATGATGTCAGAAAAGTTTCTTCTTGCTGACGGTGGCGACAAACTCCTTCAGGTAGAACGGCTCGAAGTAGGCTACGTCGCGGAAGTTGCCGGCGCTGAGTTCCGATAGGGCGGGGTAGAGCATTGATGAGGCTTTCGGATGGCACTGGCAGAAATGGGTGTTCGGATGTTTCAGTACATCGGCGCATTTGCCGGCTCCGTCTCCGATGAAAAGTACCGGACCCTGCTCGAGATATTCGGAGAAGCTGTTCTCATCGATGATCATCGGTGCCGTCTCCGTAATCTGCTCCCAGCCGCTTGCAGATTCTGTGTGCTCCTGACCGGAAGTACGGAGCTTCCATACTGCTGTATATACTTCCATCCTGCGGGCGTCGATCATCGGCACTATGAACCTGTAGTAGGCAGAGGTCCCGCCTTCGCACGACATGCCGGGCTCAATGTCATTCTGAACGGGAGAAACTGACAGAGGAAGCTCCCGACCGGCTGCCTGGGCCACAAGAGTGTCCAATGTTCCCACAGCGAGAAGCGGTATGCCGGCTCCGAAGCAGAGTCCCTTTGCAGTCGAGACTCCCACTCGTAGTCCGGTGTATGACCCCGGTCCCATGCTCACGCACACCGCGTCGCAGTCTCCGACCGTGAGTCCGCGCCCGGACAGCATTTCCCGGATGAACACGGCTGTCAGAGAGGCATGTGCCTTCGGTGCCGAACTTTCACGGTAAGCTACAATCTCTCCGTTCTCGGCAAGAGCCACGGAGCAGAGGGCTGTAGAAGTTTCTATGAGTATGATCCTTGCCATTGTCAAAGTCTTATTTGTTCCAGAAAATCATCTCCCTGAGATATGGGAACACGTCGTTGGCGATGTCCTTCAGAGGTGGATACAGTACGGACTGGGCAAGCACATCCTCCTTCACGAAGCCGAATGTCCCGTTCAGAGAGCTGAAGGCCAAGATGACCAGTCCGACGATAAGTGCAGTCTTGAGCAGGGCGAACACCACTCCGAGCAGCCTGTTGAGCCATCCGAGCATCACGAGCCTTATTGTGGCCTCAAGAAGCCTGCCTGCCGCTCCGAGAGCGAGGAATACTAAAATAAGTATCAGTGCGAATGCCACAATCTCCAGTACCTGTCCGGATGCTGTGATCCATTGCCCTATCCAATCGCTTACGACAGAGGCGAAGCGAGCGGAAAGCCAGATACCGAGCACCAGCGAGACAATCGATATTGCCTGTGAGATGAACCCCTTGCGGATTCCCTGCACGATAGCCGGAATGAAGCAGATTAAAAGAATGATATCCAGTATATTCATATATTTCCTTAAAATGATTATCTTTGCGGTTTGAAAAATTCAGGCGGGTTGAAACCGCCTGCAAAAATAGATAATTATTTTTACAATGTTACCAATGAGGCTGTATTAACGGCTAATTAGGAAAACTTAATTTTTATGTCATTCAGAGAATATAAAGGTCTTGATCTCGTTGCGGCAGGCAATGAGGTGCTCGACAGATGGAAGAAGAATCATGCTTTTGAAAAGTCCCTTGAACTGAGGGAGGGCGCTCCGGAATTCATTTTCTTTGAGGGACCACCATCTGCGAACGGAATGCCTGGCATCCACCATGTCATGGCGCGCTCTATCAAGGATGCCATCTGCCGTTACAAGACCCAGAGCGGATATAAGGTGAACCGCCGTGCAGGATGGGATACGCACGGTCTTCCTGTCGAGCTCGGTGTAGAGAAGATGCTCGGCATCACAAAGGAAGACATCGGCACGAAGATCAGCGTCGAGGAATATAACGACGCGTGCCGCAGGGAAGTCATGAAATACACTGCGGAGTGGGTGAACATGACTGAGCGTGTCGGTTATTGGGTTGATATGGACGACCCTTACATCACATACGACAACCGTTATATCGAGACTCTCTGGTACCTTCTCAAGAAGATCTATGACAAGGGACTTCTCTACAAGGGTAAGTCCATCCAGCCATATTCTCCTGCAGCGGGAACGGGACTCAGCACACACGAGCTCAACCAGCCGGGCTGCTATCGCGACGTCAAGGATACTACTGCGACGGCTCAGTTCAAGGTTATCCGTGACGAAAAGTCGGAGTTCCTTTTCAGCGAGGGTGTTCCTGCATACTTCCTTGCATGGACCACGACTCCATGGACCCTTCCGTCAAACACGGCTCTCTGCGTAGGTCCGAACATCGACTATGTAAGAGTCCTGTCATTCAATCCATACACCGGTCAGCCGGCTCTCTATGTCGCTGCACAGGCACTCGTATCTTCACTTTTCAATCCTAAGGCGGCAGAAATTCCGTTTGAGGACTACAAGCCGGGCGACAAGCTGGTTCCTTATAAGGTGCTCGAAGGTACGCTCAAGGGTACTGAACTCACCGGCATCCGTTACGAACAGCTCATCCCGTGGTTCAATCCTGGAGAGGGTGCGTTCAAGGTGATCCCGGGTGACTATGTGACCACAGAGGACGGTACCGGCATCGTGCATATCGCTCCGACTTTCGGTGCGGATGACGCCAAGGTGGCAAGACTTGCAGGTGTTCCCGGACTTCAGGTGGTTGACCGCAACGGTGACCTTCAGGCCCAGGTTGACCTCAAGGGACGTTTCTTCCGTGTCGAGGATCTCGACCCTGAATATGCGGCGGCAAACATGTCCGAGGATTATAAGGAATGGGCGGGACGCTATGTGAAGAACGCATACGACCCGTCTCTCGCAGATGATGCTCCGACCCTTGATGTGGACATCTGCGTGATGCTCAAGCAGCAGAACAAGGCCTTCAGGATAGAGAAACATACACACAACTATCCTCACTGCTGGCGCACGGACAAGCCGGTTCTCTACTATCCGCTGAACTCATGGTTCATCAAGACCACTGCAGTGCGCGAAAGGATGATGGAACTCAATGAGGAGATAATGTGGAAACCGGAGTCAACAGGTACAGGCCGTTTCGGAAAGTGGCTCGAGAATATCCAGGACTGGAACCTCTCAAGAAGCCGCTACTGGGGTACACCTCTCCCTGTATGGGTGTCCGAAGACGGAAAGGAAGAGAAGTGCATCGGCTCGATCAAGGAACTTTATGCTGAGATAGACAAGGCTGTGGAAGCCGGTTTCATGACAGAGAACCCGTTCGCGGTCAAGGGCTTCGATCCTGAGGATATGTCGAAGGAGAACTATGACAGGATAGACATTCACCGTCCTTATGTTGACAATATATTCCTTGTTTCCGACAGCGGAAAGAAGATGGTACGTGAGCTCGACCTCATCGATGTCTGGTTCGACTCGGGTGCTATGCCATACGCTCAGGAAGGTCTCCGCAACCTCGGTTCAGACAAGTTCGGCATCACAGCTGACTTCATCGCCGAAGGTGTCGATCAGACCCGCGGATGGTTCTATACCCTCCATGCGATCAATACTATGGTCAGCGACAAATGTGCGTTCAGACGTGTCATCTCGAACGGCCTCGTCCTCGACAAGGACGGAAATAAGATGAGCAAACGTCTCGGCAATGCCGTGGATCCGTTCTGGGCCCTTGATACATACGGTGCTGATGCCCTCAGATGGTATATGCTCACCAACTCGCAGCCATGGGACAACCTCCGTTTCGATGCCAACGGTGTTGACGAGGTACGCCGTAAATTCTTCGGAACCCTTTACAATACATATTCATTCTTCGCTCTCTACGCCAACATCGACGGTTTCGATCCTAAGTCAGAGCCGGTTTCGATGAATGATCGTCCGGAGATCGACAGATGGATCATCTCGCTTCTGAACACCCTCGTGAAGGATGTCGTTGCGGCATACGAGGACTATGACATCACAACTGCCGGCCGTCTAATCCAGGACTTTGTATGTGACCATGTCAGCAACTGGTATGTCCGTCTCGGCAGAAAGAGATTCTGGGGCGGAACGATGGACGCGGACAAGCTCTCGGCTTATCAGACGCTCTATCAGGTGCTTGTGGCTGTCGCAAAGCTCTCGGCTCCTATCGCACCGTTCTTCATGGACAGGCTGTATCTTGACCTCGTAGAGGGCGAAGAGTCTGTTCACTATGTGGCGATGCCGGCGTATGACGCTTCTGTGGTTGACAAGGAACTCGAGGAAAGAATGGCTCTCGCCCAGAGGGCTACATCAATGGTTCTCGCCCTTAGACGCAAGGCTGAAATCAATGTACGCAAGCCTCTCTCCAAGATCATCATTCCTGTGCTGGATGAGAAGGTGAAAGATAGGCTCGAGGCTGTCAAGGGATTGATTCTCAGTGAGGTGAATGTGAAGGATGCAGAATTCATCTCTGATACTGCCGGCCTCATCACCAAGAAGATAAAGCCTAACTTCAAGACTATCGGAAAGATATATGGAAAGCAGATGAAGGAGATCGCAGCTGCGTTCGGAACGCTCCCGCAGGAAGTGATCAATGATATTCAGGCTGCGGAAGGAAATGGCACAGGATATGTTCTGAGCCTTCCTTCGGGCGATGTTACCCTCAATAAGGGCGACTACGAAATTTTATCCGAGGATATGCCGGGATGGCTCGTAGCTACCGAAGGTGCGATGACAATCGCCCTTGACATCACCATCACGGAGGCTCTCAGGCAGGAAGGCGTGGCCCGTGAGCTTATCAACCGCATCCAGAATCTCCGCAAGAACAGCGGCTTCGATGTGACTGACAAGGTGTCGGTGAACATCTATGCTGACGGAGAGGACGGTCAGGAAATTGCGGCATCCCTCGCAAATTTCGGGGAATATGTCGCTGCACAGACGCTTGCTCTCTCTGTGGCATGCGGCCCTCTCGCTGAGGCCGGTGAAGCTACTGAGGTCGAGTGGAACGAAGGCAGCATAAAGATTAAGGTTGCAAAGAAATAACATTAAATAATAAAACTATGGCAGAAGAAATGAAAAACGCACCTGAACTCAAGGTCCGTTACAGTGATGAAGAACTCCAGGAGTTCAAGGCCATCATACTTGAAATGCTTGAAAAGGCAAAGAAGGAATATAAGACCCTCCGCGATATCGTGACTCATGACTCAAGCAACGACATTGAGGATACATCACCTACATTCAAAGTGATGGAAGAGGGTGCTACGGCTCTTTCAAAAGAAGAAGCCGGTGCTCTTGCACAGCGCCAGTACAAGTTCATCCAGAATCTTGAGGCAGCCCTCATCAGGATCGAGAACAAGACATACGGCGTCTGCCGCATGACAGGAAAGCTCATCCCTAAGGAGAGACTTCGCCTTGTTCCTCACGCAACCCTTACCGTTGAGGCTAAGGAGATGATGAACAAGAACAAGTAGTCATCCATGAAACTTTCAAAGGGTACAAAACTCTTCATTCTCGGGGCAGTGCTTGTCGTTATTGACCAGATCATCAAGGTTCTGGTCAAGACGAACATGTCACTCGGCGAGACTATCGATGTTCTCGGCGACTGGTTCAAGCTCCACTTTGTCCTGAATAAGGGTATGGCCTTCGGAATGGCTTTCGGAGGAATCTGGGGCAAGGTGTTCCTGTCGGTCTTCCGTATAGGTCTCTTCAGCGTTCTATGCTGGTGGATCAATAAACTGGTAAAGAAGCCCGGGACGCCGACGGGAGTGCTTATAGGCCTGACGATGATCACGGCCGGAGCCCTCGGCAATATAATAGACTGCTTCTTCTACGGCCTTATATGGCCTGATACCGTCATGTCCGGTGCACCTTTCGCCTTCATGTTCGGCCAGGTGGTGGATATGTTCTACTTCCCGCTATTTGACTACAGGCTTCCGTGGATGGAGCATCCGCAGACTTTCTTCGGAGCCGTGTTCAATTTCGCAGACAGCTGCGTCACATGCGGAGCCCTGTACCTGATCTTTTTTCACTACCGATATTTCGCGCAGGAAGAAGGAAAGTAAAATAGCCATTCTATGCGAAGTTGAGGAATCTTTTCAGAAAAAATGAAATAAAAATTTGCAAGTATCGAAATAATTCGTACCTTTGCAATCCCTTACGAAAAGGAAATGCTTGTATCTGAAGCAAATCCCGCGAGGGAAACATATTGGAGAGATGGCAGAGTGGTCGAATGCGGCGGTCTTGAAAACCGTTGATCTTAACGGGTCCGGGGGTTCGAATCCCTCTCTCTCCGCAAGAATCATCTAACGAGCAGAATATCAGCAAGTTAGATGATTTTTCTTTTCAAACCGGGACAACGCCGGGACAAGGTCAAACCTCTTGGTATAATGGACATTTTTGGTTGGTGACTCGGACATTTCTGGTTGGTGGCGACC
>CAYXMV010000083.1:0-8676 GCA_964466235.1 uncultured Muribaculaceae bacterium
AAAACCATGCGTCCGATACGGCCGAAACCGTTAATACCTACTTTAATCATTGTTTGAATCGTTTATATAAAAGTTATACTTTAAATTGTCTCGTCGTCGGGATACGTACTCCCGCAAATCCGTGCAAAGTTAGAAAAAATATTGTAATGTCATTCTGTTTCATTAAATATTTTAATGTGTATCTTTGTAAGACAAAACATGACATCTATGCATATCCTCATCACAAACGACGACGGCTACCAGGCAAAGGGCATACAGGTCCTCACAGACATAATGAGACAGTTCGGCAAAGTGACTGTCATTGCACCGAAGAAGCACCAGTCCGGCATGTCCATGGCTGTTTCATTGGGTTTCAAGCAGATAGCCCATAAATGCTTCGGGGCGGAGAATCCAAATCCATTCCCATACGACAAGGAAAAGGAAGGCTGTCCGGTCGAATGGCATTATTTGGATGCCACTCCTGCAAGCTGCGTGAAATTCGGTCTGAACACGATGTTCCTCGACAATTTCCCTGATGTTGTCGTTTCCGGCATAAACCACGGCTCGAATGCAGCCACAGCCTCATGCTATTCCGGCACCTTAGGAGCGGCGGAAGAGGCTGCCCTGAACGGCATCCCTGCTATAGGAGTTTCGTTGGACACACTTCATCCCGATGCCGACTTCAGCTGCGTCAGCCGCTATTTCGGAGAAATATTCACAAGACTCATGGCAGACTGGCCCGCAAAACACGGCATATACTACAACGTGAACTTCCCCGACATCCCCTCGGAAAAGATCAAAGGCGTGCGTGTAGGCTATCAGGGCATGGGCAGATGGATACGCGAGTTCAAGGAATGGAATCTGCAGCACTACAGGAAATACGGAATCACTCCGGAACTTCTCGGTCAGAGTTCTGATCCGGTGGTCGAAGAAGGCGAAGAACTTTATATGATGGTCGGAGAATTCGTAAATGACCCGCGGAATACAGTTGAAGCGGACCACCTTCTCATGTCCGAAGGGTATGTCAGCGTGGTAGCCCACAATGTTGACTGCACTGACTATGAAGAAGCTGAAAGACTGAAGTCAAAAAATATTGAAATCGATTTCTGATGCGTTACTACATCATAGCAGGCGAAGCCTCAGGAGACCTTCACGGCTCCAATCTCATGAAAGGACTCTATGCTGAAGATCCTCAGGCGGATATACGCTTCTGGGGCGGTGACAACATGGATGCTGTCTGGAAAGAAAGTACAGAAGTCCATCGTGGCGGATTGGTACGCCATTATAAGGAAGGGGCGGTGATGGGATTCGTGGAAGTGATAGCCAAGGCCGGCCGCCTGCTCAAGAATGTGGACTTCTGCAAAAAGGACATCCTGCAATGGAAACCTGACGTCGTGATACTCATCGACTATCCTGGATTCAACTTCAAGATTGCGGAATTTGCCCATAAGGCGGGCTTCAAGGTATTCTACTACATCGCTCCGAAAGTGTGGGCATCCCGCGAAGGCCGAATCCGCAAACTCAGGAAATACGTTGACAGACTTTTCATAGTCTTTCCATTCGAAAAGCCATACTTTGATGCAAAAGGCATAAGATATATCTATAAGGGAAACCCGCTGGTCGATGCCGTTGACGGCTCGAAGGCAATGCTCGAATCCCGCGACGCATTCCTTCAGCGCAATAATCTTCCCGACCGGCCGGTGATAGCCATGCTTGCCGGCTCAAGAAAAGCTGAAATCAGTACGATGATGCCGGTTCTCACCGAGTTTGCATCCAGGATGAAGGCATTGCCTCAATACCACGGCTATCAGTTCCTTATAGCCGGTGCCCCATCGAGGACAATGGCCGACTACGAACCATGGCTCACCACAGAAAACCGGGAATATATCAAGGTACTGTTCGGCGAGACCCAGTCAATTATCAGGAACGCAGAAGCTGCCGTAGTCAATTCAGGCACAGCCTCGCTCGAAACCGTCCTCTTCAATACTCCACAGGTCGTAGGCTACATAACCAATCCGATTACCTATTGGCTCGCCCGCAAGATCGTAAAGGTGAAATACATCAGTCTCGGCAACCTGATAGTTGACCGCCTTGCCTTCAAGGAATTCATCCAGCAAGAATGCAACGCCGACAATCTCATCACCGAGGTCCGCGCCCTGATCGAAGATCAGACCTACAGACAAAAGATGCTGAACGGATATTCGGAAATCCGCTCAGCACTCGGTGGCTCAGGAGCCTCTTCTGCCGTCGCCAACGCCATGGTCACAGATCTGCGCCATGAAAGTCACTGACATACAGTCACCTATTTGGCATCCATAACAACATCAACCTCTCCTGAATAGTCTCCATTATCCCAGCTTCCGTCACCGGGATCGGTTTGAGTGACAGGAATTGTCAACACCTCAGTTTCGAAGTCTCCCCCATTTTCCTCACCATCAACATCGGTAAAGGTCAATGTCACTTCCTTAAGTCCGAAAGCGGTCATGCCGGCAACATAGTTGAAAGAGCCATCTTTAGCTGTAAGAACCTTCTGCATGCCGTCTTCCATAGACACCTCAATGCCTTGAATAGGTCTTTCTTCCGTATCGGTCACACGGCCTTTTATAGAAAACTCCACATAAGGAGTGCCATACATACATTCCTGTTCCTCGACAGGATTCAGCCTGACACTGATCTCCTCAGCCACATAATCACCGCTGTCCCAGGTGCCGGTACCGTCAGAGACCTTCTCTAATGATATTTCTTCAATTGCTGCCTCATAATAGCCGCCGTTCTCCGAGAAGTCCACATCAGTGAACTTCAGTCTGATGCTTTCCGCAGGAAATCCATAGGAGTCATATAAGAATTTCCCATCCTCATCTGTCCATACAGTATCAGGGCGCTCATATTCATCATTTTCAAGATAAGTGACTGCAATACCCTTTATCGGGTCACCCGTCACCGAATCGGAAACCTTCCCGGAAACCTTGAACTCCATAGTCGGAACACCATATTCACATACTACAGGAGCGCCGTATTCAACAGCGCAGCTTGCTGCAGCAGAAAATCCGAGCATTGTGAGTAAAGCTCTGCAGAGCCTGTAAAACAAATTCTTCATAGCAATATGATTATCTGTTATTCAAACGTTTGAGATGACAGAGTATGAGTTTGCCGTCAGCATCACGCAAATGCATTCCGTTGCCTTGACAGTATCTGAAATAGCTGCAGCCGGCACATTCACCTGTTTTCATCCAGGAACGGTCACGATACGGCTGATAACGGTTCTCCCACACATCAATGAAATCATCCTTATAAATATTTCCTTGAGCAAGGTCGCTGCGGATGCTCGCACATGCCGCAATCGATCCGTCTATCATCACAGAACTGACACTGAGTCCAGCCTGACAAGTGAAGAGATGATCTCTGACTTCCCCCTCGAATTCCCCGAGAAAACCTTCGCACCCGTAGCTTGCCTTTATCCTGCCCTCCTTCCTGGTAGCCTTTATGAATTCCATGAGACCATGGAAGCATTCGTTATCGAGCTGAAGTTCCGGATCATGAGCGGCACGCCCGACGGGAAAAACCGTAAAAAGACGCCAGTTCTTCAGCCCCAATGAAATCAGATACTCCTTTAACTGCGGCAGCTGCAAATAATTACGATTGTTCACGCAAGTGACGACATCAAATCTGATCGATGGTTCATTGGCAAGAATCCTTATCGCCTCCGACGCATTTCTGAAACTGCCCTGCACTCCCCTCATCCATTCATGCTCTTCCTGAAAGCCATCAAGACTGATCGTCGCAGAATGCATTCCGGACTTAAGAAGGCCATCGATCTTCTTCGGGGTCATCAGAAGTCCGTTTGACACCATTCCCCAGGGGAACTCCATATCATATATTGCCCTGCCGCATTGTTCGATGTCTTTTCTCATAAGAGGCTCACCTCCGGTCACTATCACCATGATCTTATGAGAATCGTACTTTTCCTTGATTCTACGGAGAACCTTTGCAAAGTCCTCAAAAGGCATGTCCGGATGCATGGCCGACACCTTGCAGTCACTTCCGCAGTGACGGCATTTCATATTGCACCGAAGAGTGCTTTCCCAGAAGAGCTGCCTCAAAGGATGCTTTTCCCGCTGCTCCTGAACCAACTGCCTGTGCAGTTCAAGTGCAATTCTCTGTCTTATGGACAATCCTGACATATATCTGATCCGTTATTAAAATGCAACTCTGACATAGATGTCATTATAACGCAAAAAGTAGCAGAATACTTCCGTAATTTTCAATAATTTCTTTCTCCGAAGATCATCGAGCCGATACGGACCATTGTGGAGCCATATTGTACAGCTATAGGATAGTCATCTGACATTCCGATGGACAATTCTGCAAAGTCATCTGCGAGAGCAGGAAAACCTCTACGGGCATCATCAAAAATCTTACGCAAAGCCTCGAAATCAGACCTGATGACAGATTCGTCATCAGTAAATGTAGCCATTCCCATCAGTCCCTTGAAACGGACATGCGGATAATCCGCGACATGTCCCAGAATATCGAAAATATCAGAAGGGTCGAACCCCTGCTTGGTCTCCTCAGCAGCCACACGAGGCTCAAGAAGTATATTTATCACCTTGTCATTGAAAGCGCCCCAGGCCTCGATGGCATCAAGCAGGCGGACAGAATCCACAGACTGAACCAAAGACACATATGGCAGAACCATCTTCAGTTTGTTAGTCTGCAGGTGCCCGATGAAATGCCACTCGACGTCAGACATATAGCCCGGTTCTTCCCTCTCGGCCCGAATCTCTTCAAGCCTTCTGATCTTGGCAAGAAGTTCCTGCGGACGGCTCTCCGCAAATACCCTCTGCCCCGCTTGATAAGCCTCTTCAATGGCTTCAAACGGGTGAAATTTAGAAACTGCCACCAACCTTACAGTTGCCGGCAGTTCCCTATGTAATCTCTTAATTACCTCGGTAATCATATTGTCAACTCTTTCGCGTTCTTTTCAGAAGATCAGGCAGACATGATGCCTCGACCTCGCTCACAAGACAAGTATAAACCAATAAAACTTATCTGCGTTTCTGCTGTCTCTGCATCTGTTCCTGCATCTTCTGAGCTTCCTCAAGCCTCTGCTGCCACTTGGACTTCTTCTTAGGCTTGTTCATATTGAGCATCATCTCAGCCTTCACCTTATCCTCAGTCACGACAAACTTGCGCACATACCAGGTCACACCCATAGTGATGAGATTGGAAAGAAGATAATAGTAGCTGAGTGCAGCCGAAAGATTGTTACAGATGAAGAACATCATGATAGGCATGAGCCACACGCTCATGAACTTCATACCCGCCATATTAGGGTCATCACTCATCTGTCCCGAAGTCATCTTCGAATAGATGAACATCGTAACCGCCATCAGAAGGGCGAACAGTGAAAGATGGTCTCCGAGAAGCGGAATGTTCACACCGAAATCCCAGATCGAGTCGTATGCGCTGAGGTCATCAGCCCAAAGGAACTTCTGCTGACGAAGCTCGATGGACGCAGGGAAGAAACGGAACATCGCAAAAAGGATCGGGAACTGGAGAAGCATAGGCAGACATCCTCCCATAGGGCTGATTCCGGCCTTCTGATACAGTTCCATAGTCGCCTGCTGCTTCTTCATGGCATCCTTCTCATTAGGATATTTCTGATTGATCTTGTCCATCTCCGGCTTGATGACCTGCATCTTCGCAGACGACTTGTACGACTTGAGGGTAAGAGGCATGATCACAAGTTTGATGATGATGGTCATCAGAAGGATGATCAGACCATAATTCTTGATGAACTTGCCGAGGAAGTCGAAGATCGGAATGATCACGAAACGGCTGATCCAGCCCACAAGCCATCCGCCGAGAGGAATGATCTTCTCATACTTCATATCGTACTTCTTGAGAGTACGGAAGTCGTTCGGTCCGAAATAATACTCGTATGGAATCACTATGTCGCCGCCGTTGTTCTGTAAATCCGAACGCAGTCTTGCGGTTCCCGCCATAAGGTTACGTGAAGGATCGTCCTCAGGGAAATACCTCACATCAAAGTCTGCAGATGCGAACTCGGAACCGGAAGTCATGATGGCCGAGAAGAACTGCTGCTGGAATGCGAACCACTTGAACTTAGTGTTGATACTCTTGCTCTGGTCACGGTTGCGTGCAATCTCTTCAGGCTTCTTGTCACCCTCGAAATAATAGTCAAGCTTTGAATACTGCTTCTCATTCTTATAGCCCTTCTCAAGACGAGGTATGGTAACCGACCAGTCGATGTCAAACATAGATACATTACGAGGAATCACTTTACCCATGCCGACGAAAGATAACTCGTTCTGTACCATATAGCTGCCTTCCGAAAGCGAATACTTCTGCTGTATATATCCGCCTTGAGCGAAAGGAAGCTGCATCACGATTACAGAATCGTTACATTCAGCCACCTGGAACACGAAATCCTTCGTATTTATATTCTCACCGGCAAAGACAGAGATGCCGAGACGGCTCCCTTCCGGCTTTATGAGATAAAGGTCGGTGCTGTCATAAGACTTAAATTCGTTGAGTTTCACCGAATAAGGCTGCGCGCCTCTTGTGGTGAACTCGATCTCCATCTTGTCATTGGAAAGCTTATAGACCTGTGCCTCAGCCAGTCTTGCCTCAGTAAGCATACTGTCCTTATAGACAGGCATTGTCTGAACCTTCACTCCGGTATTTTCAACCACGCCCTCAGCCCTCTTCATGGAATCCAAGGCCATCGCGGCCATCTGCTCCACCCTTGCGATGGAGTCGAGCTGGGCCTGTGCCTCCATCTGCTTGCTGTACTGCTTCGACTGATACCACGAAAATCCCATCATAATCGCGAAGATCAGTACGAATCCGATCAAATTGTTCTTATTCATCTAAACACCAATAATTATTATTCTGCTTCATTGAGGGCCTTGACCTGCTCCGCAAGTGCCTTGAGCTCCTCCTTTGCCTGTGCAATCCTCTCCTCCATCTGACGGATAAGAGGCTCAGAGTTCTTCGACATAGCAAAGAATCCGAGATTGTTCTCATAAGTAACTATATCCTGCTCAAGAGAATGGTACTTCTGGATCAGACGATCCTTCTCCGAGAGCTGCGGTCTGCCGCCACGACCTCTGCGCGCGTTCCTGCTCTGGTTCGGGAACTTCTCATGAAGAGCATCCTTGTATGCCTGAGTCACCTTGTCCTTCTCCTTGAAAGGAACAAACCCGATCTCATTCCATCTCTTCTGGAATTCCTGCATAGCCTGCGCATCGGCATCCGTTCCGGCAAGAACGTATGTCCTGATTTCTTCGATCAGGCGCTGCTTCGCCTTCAGATTGCCATAGAAATCGTTCTCAGGCTTCGCATTCTTGTCCCTTTCCGCAAAGAATTCGTCACAAGCCGCACGGAATCTCTTCCAGAGCTGCTCAGACTTCTTGCGAGGGACTGCACCGATCTCCTTCCACTGCTTCTGGAGTTCGATATACCTGTCAGTGGTCTTTTTCCATTCAGTGCTGGTCTTGAGCGCCTCGGCCTCCTCGCACAATGCGATCTTCTTCTCAAGATTCACATTGATGCTGTCCTTATATTCATTATAGAAATCACGCTTGCGTCCATAGAACTTGTCACATGCGGCACGGAAACGGTCATATATCTTCTGATTGTCCTTCTTGGAAGCGAAACCGATGGTTTTCCACTCCTTCTGTATATCTTCGCTTTCCTTTGAGAATGCATTCCACTCGTTCGAGTTCGCGACTTCCCTTCCGGCAATTTCCTCGACCTTCTCACAGAGTACCGACTTTTTCGCAAGATTGTCGGCCTGCTGCTCCTTAAGGCCTTCGAAGAAACCCTGATACTTCTTGTTTATCACGGCTGTAGCAGCTTTGAAGCGGTCCCAGATCTGCTCACGATATTCCTTCGCAACAGGGCCGTATTCCTTCCACTGCTCGTGAAGCTTCTGGAGTTCACGGAAAGCCTCCACGACATTTGCGCTCTCGGCAAGCTTCTCCGCCTGCAGACAGAATTCCTCCTTCGCCTCAAGATTCTTCTTGAAGTCGAGATCGCGGAGTTCGCGGTTGATCTTGACCATATCATAAAACTGCTCCACATAGAGCTGATATGTCTCATTGATGTTCCTGTAGCTCTGGGCAGGTACAGGACCCACTGCCCTCCATCTGTTCTGGATTTCACGGAACTCAGGGAATGTGGCATTGACATCCTCCTGTTTTTCGAGAAGAGCCTTGAGGTCAGCGATGACAGCCTCCTTCAATACGAGATTATTCTCGCGTTCCTTCTCAAGCTGCCTGTTGAATTCGGCACGCTCCTTTCTGTATGTATTGTAGATCTCCTTGAAGCCTCTCTCTATTTCGGCAAAAGGATTCACGCTGACGCTCTCTTCCTCAGGCTGTACGGCATCGGCATCTTCCGCCGGTTCAGCAACAGTTTCCGCCGCAAGTCCGGCTTCCGCCTTTTCCTTCTGAAGCCTCTTGTAGAAAGCCGACTTCATGGCCTCGGCCTCTTTGGACATCTTCATTCTTTCCTCATTCTGCACAAGCTCTTCAAAAAGCTTTACAAGCTCTGCAAGGGTCTTTTCTGAGTAATTGACAGCCGGCTCAGCCATTTCAACATTCTCGGCGATCACGCTCTCAACACTCTCCGGTACATCTGGCGTCACTTCAACGTCAGGGTTAATAAGTT
>CAYXMV010000083.1:8686-9459 GCA_964466235.1 uncultured Muribaculaceae bacterium
AAACTCACATCAAAATGCTATTTTTGCAGTCCCAAAACAGATTTCAGATGAGAATTGACATTTTAACTGTGGTACCGGAACTGCTTGAGAGTCCGCTCAGCCATTCCATAGTCGGAAGGGCCGTAAAGAAAGGACTCGTGGAAATCCACATCCACAATCTCCGCAAATATGGAAAGGGCCCCCGTCAGCAGGTCGATGACTACAGCTATGGCGGCGATGCCGGCATGGTAATCATGCTCGAACCCGTATATAACATGATACAGGAACTCAAGGCGGAAAGAGATTATGACGAGGTGATATTCATGTCACCGGACGGAGAAATCCTCAATCAGGGAATATCCAACGAACTTTCACTCAAAGAAAACATCATCATCCTCTGCGGCCACTATAAAGGAGTGGATCACCGTATCAGAGAACATCTTATCACACGTGAGATTTCATCCGGAGACTATGTCCTGAGCGGCGGAGAGCTGCCGGCAGCCATACTTGCAGATTCGATAATCCGGCTGATACCGGGAGCCCTGAGCGACGAGACATCAGCTCTGAGCGACAGTTTCCAGGACGGCCTCCTTTCCCCTCCCGTATATACCAGACCGGCGGAATTCAACGGATGGAAAGTACCCGAAGTGCTTCTGAGCGGCAATCCCAAACTCATCAGACAATGGCAGGACGAACAGGCCATAGAAAGGACCAGACAGCTGAGACCTGGCCTGCTGGATTAAGAAACTGTTTAAAATTTTATCATTTGAAATATTATGATGAATTTTCGAGTA
>CAYXMV010000084.1:0-9453 GCA_964466235.1 uncultured Muribaculaceae bacterium
CTGGATGTTATTTTGTCGGTGAATATACTTATATTGAAGGACTCCCTCAAGTATTCTTCCCTGCTGCCGGTTATCGTAACTACGACGGCGATGCCTACTATCGAGGCTACCGCGGCTACTATTGGTCATCCAGACCGACCAGCTACGACGCCTGCAGCCTCTACTTCAACGGTGGTTACGCGGGCATGTACGGCAACTTCCGTGCGTACGGGTACTCTGTCCGTTGCGTCCAGAACTGACATATCCCTGCGTAGCGGGAGATGTCAGTCCCGATTTCCTTAGCGTCGCGCTTCGGCCTGTGCCGGGGCGCGTCGAAAAGGAAATCCCGAAGTCGCCGAAAGGCGACTCGTTACGGAAATATCAAACGAAACATGGAAGATATATAGGCAGAGTTATCGAGAGTCCGGTGTGTCAAGGCATCTCGGAGAGGATTTGTAAGTTCAGCAGTCCACCTGTGAGGGTGTAGAAACTTCTTATGGGTCATTGAATTTGCTTTGCAGACTGGTGTATTGCCCTTTTGCATAACAAGAGTTATAGAGACTGCTTTTTCTTCCCTGCTGCCGGTTATCGTAACAACGACGGCAATGCCAACAATCGAGGCAACAACGGCAACTATTGGTCATCCAGACCGAACAGCAACAACGCCTACAACCTCAACTTCAACAATGGTAACGCGAACATGAACAACAACAACCGTGCGAACGGGTACTCTGTCCGTTGCGTCCAGAACTTACAGCTCTGCCTTTTTAAATCATGACAGTATTAGAAAAATTACAAGAAGTTTCAGCCTGTGCAAAAAATTGCCGGATTGTATTGTTCCGTGAAGGTATGTTCTGGAAGGCATATCAGCAGGCTGCCTATCTCTTTGTGTCCAATCTGCGTCAGTATCAGGTAAATAGAAACTATGTAAAGAAAGTCGGAGAAGATGTGTTGTCTTTAGGATTTCCGGTTCCGTCTTCGGCAAAAATACTGTCGGGCGTCAATTATGAGGAGGATGAGGAGAGGATATCTATTCCATTATCAATCGGGTGTTTCTGTGAAGAGGATTATCTGAAGTGGAGGGAAAGCGTGACTATTCAGCCGGTGGTGTCTCGTAAGCCTTCTAGGAATGAACTTCTTGCATACAAGCATACTTATGATTTGCTACTGGATTTCTACCGGCTCAACCGGAATGTCGCGCGGGAATATAAATTCTCACTGTGTGAAAAGATAAAGGATGAACTGCATGAGGCCCTGATGGCAATATGTTTTGCAGCAGAGAGGGATTCTGTGACCGAAAATCTTGATAAGGCAAGGCGTCTTCTGTGTTCGGCAAAAATAAGAATCAGGCTGCTGAACGATCTTAGACAGATTCCTTTGAAGCATTATGCCGCTTTGGCGGAACAGTTTTCGGTACTTTTATCAGAAATCGACAAGTGGAAGGCTGCAATGTAAATCCTGACGATGAATTTCCTATAGAGGAATTGTTCAAGGCATATTATGATGCCCGTTCCAACAAGAGGAACACTTCATCCCAACTTCGTTTTGAACTTCATCTCGAAGAAAATATTACCGCGCTCTACCATGAACTGTGCACGAGACGCTATGTCATAGGCACAAGCATTTGTTTTATAATCAGTGATTCTGTCCGCAGGGAAGTCTTTGCCGCAGATTTCAGGGACAGGGTTGTGCATCATTTCCTGTACAATCGTCTGTCTCCCATATTTGAGAAAAAGTTTATTCATGACAGTTATTCGTGCCGCAAGGGCAAAGGAACTCTGTTCGGAATAAGGCGGCTTCAGCATCATATCCGCTCATGTTCGCATAATTATTCAAGAGACTGCTATGTGCTCAAACTCGATCTGAGGGGTTACTTCATGAATATCGACCGTCGTATTCTTTATGACCGGATTGAGGCTGCTCTCCCTTCAGATATGCCGGGGCGGGATTTTGTCTTATGGCTTACTCATGAGGTCGTCATGTATGAACCGATTGTGAACTGTCGTGTCAAGGGATGTCTTGAGGATTGGGCTGACCTTCCTACTGAGAAAAGTCTGTTTTATGCCGGTGACAGCAAGGGAATGCCCATAGGGAACCTTACCTCTCAGTTGTTCAGCAATATCTATCTGAATGCTTTTGATCAATGGATGAAGCGAAATATAGGTTTCAGACACTATGGACGCTATGTCGATGATTTCTATGTTGTCCATGAATCAAAGGAGCTGCTTAAAAAGTCGATTCCTTTGATTGCAGAATTTCTTGAATGCAATTCCGGTCTCACTTTACATCCTGGTAAAGTTGTTCTCCAACATTATGATAAGGGGGTACGTTTTCTTGGGACCGTTGTCTTTCCCTATCGTATCATTCCTGCCGAAAGGGTTAGAAATAAGATGAAGCGCGCGTTTCTATATGTTGACTCGGGTGCAGTTTCTCCGGCTGGGATGCGTTCGACACTGAATTCCTATCTTGGAATAATGCGACACCTGTCATCTAATAAAATGGTTGATGCTTGTATTTCCGCTTGTGTGGAGCCTTATCATTATGGATACTTTGTTCATTCGAAGCGTCACTACAAGTATATGCTCTACATCATCTGATTGTTAAACTTGCCCCCCTCCTGCCCAGCGTCCCTTTCCTTTCCTGCCCTGCCGAGTGTCCCCCTTCCTGCCGAACTTCGTAGCGTTTTTTTGCCGAAAAACGACGCGACGCTGGCTAAAAAAGCCCATTTTGGCCGTTTCGGGGGGGGCTCGTTCCATAAAAATGCAGATTCGTGATACGACGCTTTCTCCTTACCCTTGCATGGTACTTATTCATTGCCTGATGTCAACGGGGTGGCCTACCAATTGACGTAGCAGCCCAAGAAACGCCCATTTAGCCCCAAATGCGCCCCTTGACGTCAACGAAACGCCCCTACCATTGATGTCGCCGGGCAAAAACAGGTGATTCATCCAGCAAATCATGGGAATCTTTTTCTCGGACGGGACAAGAGCTTTATTTTTTTTGGACAAAAGATGTGTTGATTTGCGGTGGTGAAGGTCTGAAAATTGCAAACACAATCAATTTTCGGCAGACAGAATGTCCATCAGTTCAGTATTGAACCACACGAATTCCTTTCCGATCTTTGCCTTGGTCAGGAGTCCAAGTTCCTCCAGGTCGGTCAGATACTTCTTTGCGGTATTGACGCTCTTGATCTTTTCCGATACCAGGTTTTTGGGACGGATGTAAGGCTGCTCGAACAGCTTCGGAATGTCAATTTTTGAGATAGCCGGCTTCTTTTCCCGGATGATATTCTCGGTTTTTGCAATGAGTTCACGTATCCTGTTTATCTTGAATATGGTGTATTCTGATGTCTGTATTACCGCCTCCATCATGAACAGCAGCCATTCCTTCCAGTTCTGTGTGCCCGTGACATTGCTGAGGTCAAAGTAGTATCTGTCTTTGTTCTGAAGGATGTAGGCACTCATGTACAGTATCGGAAGGTCAATAAGTCCTTTCTGAATCAGGTACAGCAGGCATATGATTCGTCCCGTTCTTCCATTGCCGTCACGGAACGGGTGGATTGCCTCGAACTGATAATGAGCCATCGCCATCTTCAGAAGGGGATCTACAGGATATTTCTTATCGTCATTAAGGAACTCTACCAACTCATTGAGCATCCTCTCCACGACACCCTTGCCTCTTGGTGGCGTATAGACAGTCTCACCTATGAGTGACCCCCATCCGCGTTTCTTGATGACGATTTCAGCCTGATATGGACGGATTCCGTCATGCGTCTGCTTGACCTGACGATATATCTCAATGATTGCATCGACTGTCAATTTACCCGCATTCTTTATCTCTGCATATCCTTTCCAGAGCGCCTCTCTGTAGTGAAGAATTTCCTTGGCGGGCCCCTGTGAGTAGTCGTCCTCCTGATATGACAACGCCCTGTATAGTTCGTCATCGGTAGTGAATATGTTCTCGATAGCACTGCTGGCCTTTGCTTCTCGGAGAGCGATGGTATTGACGAAGATGGATTGATTTGGAAGCATCGAAGCTATACCCTTCAATTCCGCAAGTTTCCTGCTGGCTTCGGTCAGCTTCAGGGTTACATCAATGCCATTGTACACATCCTCTGATGGGGGAAGCCCGGGAAGAGAATTGTATGGGGTGTTCCTATCGAACGGTATCATAAATTGACAGACTATTATTTAACTGTCAAATTTAGTTAATTTTTGATAGTTGGCAAATTTTCTGTCAAATTCTCTGCCCAAACCTCGCCGCATTGTACGATTCATCCCATCGGAATATTCCCATGTCCATACAGAAGAGCCTTGCTATACTGAATATTCCTGGATTTTCTGAATAATTGCATGATGCGTTCAATCTGAATGACCCCTGTCACGAAGTATGGGAATCAACTGATTTCCTATGCTTCGTGACATTTCAGTATTGCAGTCAGACAGAATGAATGCATCCCCGCAAAGTACGGCAAACATAATATCAAATCAATATTGATTTTCAGCAATATAAAACGGAAATTTGCATCTGCAATACCCCGCGAATGTTGAAAACATTTTCTATCTTTGCAGTGACTGACGATAGTACCGTCTGTCATTACATATTGTGAAAGTGTTTTTTCGCAAGTCCTTTGTTGAAAATGTGGAAGTTTTCTTACTGGAAGGATGTACGGAACAACACTCACTTTCGTATAGATACATGTGATTGGGCGTGCTTTGCGTCCCAATATCCCATATCTATTCGAGTGTGGGGTATTGTATCGTTTATTTCCAGTCAGGTCTTTCCACAACCTTCAACAAGATAAACGGAAGTCAGCCTCACACTTTCTTTGTTTATACTTTAATCATTCTTGGGGTTGGAGTGAAGTATTCAACGAGTGCAAATTCACCGATGAAAGCAGAAATCTATGAAAGTCCTCAGGCCGAAGTTTATGAACTTCAGTCCGAAGGTCCGCTGTGCTTCAGCGGAATGGAACAATTAGGAGAGAATGAAGGTGACTGGGGATGGTAACATCTTCTGTCATCTTGAGCGAAGCGAAGTATCTATAAATCAATAAAAATCACAATCCAATGAAAAGAATAACATTTTTTATGATGATGGCTGTCGCTCTTGCCGGCTGTCAGGAAACTATTGTTCTGTCAGAAAAGGCAGAAACATTTGAAGCCATTGCAGAAGGTTTTGAAAGCAATACCAAAACCTCAATAGACGAACAGAAAAACATCCGATGGTCTGAAAATGACCAACTTGCGATATTTCAAGGCTGCAGTGTCTCGGATAAATATCAGGTGACAGCAGAGACGACCGGTACCGGCAACGGTACATTTGAACTAATTGCTGACAACAGCGGTGATGTGAATGATGATTTCAATTCAGGTGTTGAGATAGCGACAAACATTGCTCTCTATCCATATGCGGACGGGCTTTCTGTCTCCAACACAAATGTGACGAATGGAAACGATGTCGGAGCCTACGAAATCACAGGTTTTGTCCTGCCTGAAATTCAGCATTATGTGCCGAACAGTTTCGGCGAAGGCACATTCCCGATGGTCGCTGTTACCGAATCAATGACCGACCATACTCTCAGGTTTAAGAATCTAATGGGTGCAATCAAGTTGCAACTGAAGGGTACTCAAACGATAAAGTCAATAAAGATCGAGGGTAAAGGTAATGAAAAACTTTCAGGTGCAGCAACAATTACAGCATATCCTAATGAATATGCGCCTGTTCTGACAATGTCAGATGAGGCGAATACCTCTGTTACCCTTGATTGTGGTGATGGAGTCAAACTCAGCGAATCGACCGCAACAGATTTCATCATTACCCTGCCTCCCGTGCTTTTCAGCAAGGGTTTTACCGTGACTCTTGTAGATTCAGAGATGACGGAAACGATTATTGAAACCAATAATGCTAACATTGTGTTGAGATCATCGATTCTCATTATGCCAACACTAAAAATAGAGGAAATCATAAGCGAGGATAATCAAGAAGAGTCGTCTGTCATAAAAATCAGTAGTATTGTTTTAGATCGGAATAAGTTAGTAATGTTCCCGAACACATCTATTGCTCTTGTCGTCAAGATTGCTCCAGTTGATGCTACCGATAGAAAAATCATTTGGACATCTGATAACCCGATTGTAGCTCAAGTGGATGGCAATGGTAAAATTACAGCTCTGGCGGATGGTACTGCTTGTATTTCTGCTATAGCTGGCGATGTTGTTGAGACATGTTCAGTAGAAGTTGTCGCGTATGAAACTGTTGCGATGCGTGATTACATTGATGAGTATGGAATAAATCACGGAGTAGGAACACAAATCGTAAATACCGTATGGGCACCAGTGAATTGTGGATACAGATCACCATATACGGGAGAAGATGGTAAAGAGTATAAAGGCTTTCCTTATGGTAAACTATATCAGTGGGGGCGAAAATACGGTCAAGGATTCGGTGGAGGTTATGATGATGGGGTGATAGAGATTGTTGATGGTCCATTTTCGTTGAGTGGTGCACAAAATAAAAAGTATGAGGACAAGTTTATAAGAGCGACTTCTGAGTTTGGATATAATTGGTTGTCAGAAAAAAATGATAATTTGTGGAACTCAGGAACAGAAGAAGTTCCGCTAAAAACAGATAATGATCCATGCCCTGATGGTTGGCGCGTTCCGACCGAGAATGAAGTGATTAATTTGAGTCGATCCAATGATAATATTTCGGGTGATTACGGTATGAATTGTTATGGAATCTATACATATGTTTCCGGCCTTACTATTCCGAGTGTATTTCTGCCTTTGGGTGGTTATAGGAAAGAAGATGGTTACTTGTCGTATCGTTATGATGTAATAAACAACGGTGGTTACTATTGGTGTTCGAAAATAGAGGATAATGTGTACTCTGGTAGGACTGGTTATCCGGTAGGTTTATCATTTGACGATGGCTCATGGGTAGGCATCGGGACAAAAGGGTCGAGGGGAGAATATTGGCATCATGCTACAGCGCTCTCTGTCCGTTGCGTTCAAGAATAATAATCCTTAAAAATAGATAATCATGATGAAAAACAATACTGAATATAATTTTATCGAGAGAACTCGTTCTTTAGTTCAACAATATGATGGTCTTGGACTATCGGAAAAAGACAGGTATGATGTGACGCTTCTTTTGAATGCTTGTCTTGGTTTGTTGGTGATAATTGAAGAAAGGTATAAGACATATCGTCCTAAAAAGTTCAAATCACTCGATTCTCTCAGATCAGCCACAACTCTATGTTTGAACAAGAATCGTAATCAGAAGGTTAAGAACTGTAAAAACATCTTCGGACATTTAAGAAATTCCATTGCTCATTGTCATTTTTATGTTTCTGAGATTAAAAATGAAAAAATCACCAAGATCTGCTTCAAAAATTATTTGAATGATACAGAAAATGAGACAGAGAAACTATTTGAAGCTGTTATTGAAGTTGATACATTGAAAATGGCTTTGCTTGAATATTCGAAACTGACAATGGATAATTATCATAAGCAGCATTCTAAAAATATAGAAGATGCCTGTCATAGTGAATCATAACTGAAATATTCTTATGTCGGTGAGTAATCAGCAGTAATGCTGCCGGAAGGAAACACCAAGAGGCTGATCCATGTCATTTTGGGTCAGCCTCTTCTTTATAATTTTAGCAGAAGATGCGGGACAATGGCGTCAATCATGCTTTGAGGGACTCCGCAGTCCTTTGCGAGGTCAGGCCATCCTGAAGCAACTTCACATATATGATCGATAATCTCCGGTGCATTCTTGATGTTATTTACGGCAGCGCACTCCAGCAGGTCCTTCCTCGTCAGGTCGTCAAACTTACCGTTGATTGACATCTGATGTGTCTTTGTCCAGGCTCCTGCGGGATTATAGGCAAATCCCATGTCATATGCTGGCGAGAGACGCCACTGGCCATCCGGGTTCATGAGGAATGATATGTTCTTCGTATGGTCGTCCTGGTTTCGCAGCACTACATTGAATACCATTCTGCGGAACATCTCCTGAGCCTGGGAATATGGCAGGCGAAGCCTTCTCATAACATTGAAGGCCTGTTCGTAAGAATATCCTCTCTGAAGCCGGAAGTCATAATGGGCCATGCCGCAGAGAGTCTGCATGTGGACCTTCTTTCCGTCCTCGCGGTCGAATCTCCTGGTCAGGAAGTGGGCTCTGCCGTTTTCCTCGATCAGTGAACATTCGGTCATTTCGATCCCGCATCTCTTTACAAGTTCCGAGAACGAGTATTCCAGTCGTCCGTAGTTTTCAGTTTCCTTGAATCCGGCTTCCGCACTGACGCCATCCAGTTTGATTAGATAATGATCAAACCCCTCCGGCGCTGTGATCTGGCCCGAGCGGATCTCTCCGGTTTCTTTGTTGTATGCAATGGTTGCCTTTGCCCTCTGACCTCCGGCTGAAGTTCCGAGATGGAGGATTTCCGCTATCGCCGCCTTCCTATCCGTATCAAGATTGGCTCCGAACCCTTCCTTATTGGACAAGGCCTCTCTTGCAACATCTACCAAAGAGTCAATCTCAAACCTCATGTCCTCATCTGTCGCAGGGCCGGTTGCAGGTTCGAACTCCAGAGCACCCATACACCTTTGGCCGAGGAAGCACAGAGTCTCGACAGGATTGCCTGACGTTTTGCCTGTAAGTGCCAGCCACTGATCAAACAGGGCGCGTCCATATGTGTCCGGAAGTGAATCTGCCAGCATTCCGGGCAGTCCGTTGAAGGTGTCCCTGTTCAGATTGCCAAACGAATATATCCTTCCCTGTTGGACCGGCATCATGATAGGAGAAGGCTCTATCTCCTTAGTGGCAAAGTCTCTGTCGTATTCAAACCTCGCCGCATTGTACGATTCATCCCATCGGAATATTCCCATGTCCATTCCGAAGATCTTTACCTTTGCTACATCTACCATTCCGATTCCTCCTTATTTACTTTTAGTTTGCCTGCTGCGCGCCTGCGATTCTGCTTTCTGGCCTTGTTTACCATCTCGTAGTATTCGCTTGGACTGAGCTGCTCTTCTTCAAAAAGTGCGCTGATGGACTCCAGCATTCCAAGAGTCCTCAATATACGAATCAAGGTGTCAAATGACCCTATCTCTCCGTTCTCCACCTTCTTTACCGAAGATAAGGAAATCGAGGATGCCTCAGCCAAACTCTGCTGAGTGATGTTTCTCTGGAGTCTGACCGCCTTTATTTTATGTCCGATCCGCTTGCCTAATTGAGTATCGGAAAACATATAAATATCATCCATAATGGTTTAATATTAAGCTATTGTATTGCAAATATAGTCATTGTAGTTTAATTTCCAACTATTATAAGTATCAACTATATTAAATATACCTCGGTTTCCCGAATAATTATATGGCACTCTCAATCTGAATTACCCCTGTCACTAAGTCGTATTTACAGTGCAGAATCAGTACTTCGTGGCGAAAAAACAAAGAATCCCCCCCC
>CAYXMV010000085.1:0-9414 GCA_964466235.1 uncultured Muribaculaceae bacterium
TATATTGATTGACTCTCTGGAAATAGATTTTCCGGAGGGTCTGATCATTATTACCGGACAGACAGGAGCCGGAAAGTCCATTCTTTTGGGCGCCCTTTCCCTTGTAATGGGTGCGAAGGCTGACGCCTCAATGGTCTCTGAGGGGGCGGACAACTGTGTTGTCGAGGCTGAATTCGATATTGCCGATGAGGCTGAGATCAGAGACATCCTTGATGAAAATGAAGTAGAGTGGGAGGATGGTCATCTTATCGTACGCAGGGTCGTGAACCGTACCGGTCGTTCACGCTGCTTTGTGAATGATTCCCCGGTGCCGGTGTCTGTGCTTCAGGATATTTCATCAAGACTGATAGACATACATTCGCAGCATCAGACGCTTCTGCTTTCCGACAGGCAGTTCCAGTTAGGCACTCTTGACTATTTTGCAGGGAATACGGGACTTCGCGGGCAGTGCGCTGCATTGTGGCGTGAGCTCAACTCTCTGAAGTCAGAACTGTCGAAACTTGAAGCCCACATCTCCCGCATCAACAGCGAGAAGGACTATAACGAGTCCCAGTTCCGTCAGCTCGAGGCAGCTTCGCTTAAGGAAGGCGAACTCGAAGAACTTGAGGCCGAACAGAAACAGCTTGCCAATGCTGAAGAAATCAAGAACGGTCTCTGTGCTGTGGAGGAACTCTTTACCAATTCTTCTGCCGGTGGAGAGATGTTTTCCATAGATACCGCTCTCAAGGAGTCTGTAAAGTCCCTTTCAAGACTTGCACGCTTCATTCCGGCTGCGGCAGAACTTTCGGAACGCATCGATTCTTCACGCAGGGAACTCGACGATATACTTTCCGAAGTGTCGTCTCTGAATGCACGTACAGATGTGTCTGAATCACGTCTGGAAGAGGTCGAGAACCGTATGTCCATGCTGTATGGCCTTATGCAGAAGCACGGATGTACTGATGTGAAGGAACTTATCGCCCTTCGCGACAGCCTTTCTGAGGCCCTCTTCGATTCTACAGTGCTAGAGGAAAAACGCGATGCACTTGCCGGAAAGATTGAAAAGGTGAAATCGGAACTTGCTGAAGTCGCTGACAGACTTCACGAGAGCCGTGCCAAGGCGGCAGACACATTTGCCGCAAGCATCCAGTCTGACATCCGCAATCTTGAACTTCCTTATTCGGTATTTGAGGTTGAGCTTATAGATGTGCCGGTAGCCGCTCATGGCCGTGATTCGGTACAGTTCCGTTTCTCATCTTCAGGCAGCAATGCAGTCGATGTCGCGAAATGCGCTTCCGGTGGTGAGATGTCTCGTATAATGCTTGCTCTCAAGGCTATGAGAGCCCGTTTCGCCAATATGCCTACGATGATCTTCGATGAAATCGACACTGGAGTCTCGGGCAGTGTAGCCGACAAGATGGGATCTATGATCTGCTCTATGGGCGACTACATGCAGGTATTCGCCATTACCCATCTTCCTCAGGTGGCGGCCAAAGGAAAGGCTCATTATCTTGTGTCGAAGGAAATCGATCCGACCGTTTCCAAAGCGGTTTCTACAATAGAAAAACTCTCTGAAGATCAGAGAGTTCTTGAGGTTGCCCGTATGCTCAGCGGCTCTGTTCTTACTGATGCCGCCATAGCCAATGCCAGATCCCTTCTTCAGGGCTGACCTTATTTCACTTCATATATCTGCCACCCGTCTTCATAGACTATCCTGCGGATACCGTTATTGATATACCCACCGGCTTCTCCGTCCCTTCTGCATCGGAATGTGCTCTGAAGCATAGCTTTAGGTGCCTTGTCTATCATTTCCGGCCATCTGTCGCCGTATCTGCTGCACAGGCTTATGAAGTAGCTTGCTATATCATATCCCTGAAACGCGAACTGTGACGGTTCGGTATTATACAGAGCCCTGTATTTCAGAAGGAAATCCTTTACTCTCTGATCCTCATAATCAATGTAATATGTAAGACTCACGTGCATGTTTGTCTTGTGGAAGTGCTCAACCTCGATTGTCTCGAAACTCCTTATCTTCGATGCGGCGTAAAGCACGACCTTGTACTGTTCATAGAGCATGAGATTCATATTCCTCACTACATCATTCACGAAGGCCTCGCTTTCCGAAGCTATCATTACCCTGCTCGTACCTTCTTTTGCCATCAGGCTCTTGAGAGGTTCTATGACGTCCCTGCCCTCAAGGATATTGTATGAGAATGAATTATACACTATTCCTGAGGCGTCTATCACTTCCATCATCATCTTTGCAGCATCACTCTGCTTGTATGCCTTTTCCGATATAACGAGCACAGTGTCTCCCGGCATGAGATCTTCCTTTATCCATTCTGTGATGTCCTCATATTGTACCTTTGCCGGAGTCGGCACCTGAACGAGATTCCCGTGTCTGCCTACAAGTCCTTCCACCTTAGGGTCAAGAGGGGATATGACCATTGTTGACGGCGGGAAACTCTCAAGCAGTCTTGAAATGTCCGAGCCGGACACCGGGCCTATCACAATGTCGCTTCCTTCAACATCTTCAAGTGTCACGGGATGTCTGCCGTCCGTTATGTCGAACATGCTGAAATCAGTACTGATCCCCTGGCCCGCAAGGTCATAGACTGCCAGAAGGGCTCCGCTGTAGAAGTCCATGTTGTTGCGGCTTATCCTGCCGTCTGCCGTCTTGAGAGGGAGAAGCATCGTTGCCTTGACCTTCTCCTTAGGAACGAATGCCCATGATGGTTCTTCCATGATGACGTTCAGTGTTGAGTCCTGTGCGGTTTCCTCTTCCTGTGTGTCAGTAACAATCTGCTCTTCCTGTGGTACATCTTCTTGAATGTCAGTCTTTTCAGGGATGATGAGCTTCTGTCTGCTGCTTAACTTAGGACTTGTCAGACCGTTGGCTGCCATTATGGCTTCAGGAGTCACTCCGTATTTTTCCGCGATGATGTAGAGGTCCTCATACCATTTTCTCACATGCACTGTCTGTTTCTTGGCCTTCTTCTCCTGCTTTACAGGATTGATCTTCGTGAGAGAGTCGAGTTCCGCCTGTCTTTTCTGCCTGTCCTGCTGTATCTTGAGCACATTGTCCTGGGGCTGTGCGGCCTTCTGTTCCGGCTTCTGTTTCTGGACACTTGCTGCTTTTTCATCAGCTATGGGAATGAGGATGATCGCGTTCTTTTTAAGTCCCGTATCCTTGAGCGAAGGATTCACCCTGTAGATTTCATCCACACTCACTCCATAAGCCTTGCTGATGGAGAACAGAGTCTGTCTTTCGAGTACGACATGTGACCAGCATACCTCACCGTTCACCCTCACCTTGTCCTTTGATACGGTTACCGGTGTGTTGACATATTCCTGAGCGCAGACAGTGGCAGCCGCACCAGCCGTCAAGGTCAGTGCAAGCGCCATCCTTCCGATGATTCTTATAATGTCCTTCTTCATAATCCATTGATTTATAGCTGCCCGATAAAGTCCATGAGCTTGCGGGCAAATGTTTCCCAGGAGAGTCTTTCCTTTTCCTTTCTGATGTTATTGATGCAGCTCTCCCTGTATGTGTCTCTGCTGAAATAGCGCAGTACCTCCTTGGCTATGGCTTCCGGAGTCCCTTCCGGTGCAACAATTCCCGTGCCTCTGTCGCCGATGGTCTCCTTGAGACCTCCCACATCCGTAACTATCATCGGCACTTCGAAATGATATGATACAGAGCTGATTCCGCTTTGGGTTGCGCTTCTGTACGGCAGTACGGCGAGATCTGCCGCGGAAAAGAAATCGGTAACTTCCGAGTCCCTTATATATCTGAGGTCTGTCACGACCCTTTCTCTGACGCCTTCAGGCCATGAATCCATGATCCGGGCATATCTGTCAAAAGAGCCGTACGGTTCTCCGGCCACAATGAGCTGATAGTCGTCAGGGAGCATACCAAATGCTTCAAGAAGGATGTCGAGCCCCTTGTATTCCCTTATCAGTCCGAAGAACAGGAGGTTCTTCTTTCCCGGTTTCAGCCCGAGCTTCATCTCCGCCTCCGCGCGGCTTTTCTTCTGTCCGAAATGGGAGTATAGAGGATGCTGTATGACTGTGAATCTTGCGTCAGGATCAATTCTGAGGAGGTCTTTAGACACAGCCTCGCACAGGGTGACGCTGCCTGTGCTTCCCTTGAGGAAATATCTTGTAAGCGGGGTGTCGAAGAAGCGCGGCTCGTGCGGCACCACATTGTCTATGATGGAGATCACCTTGCAGTGCTTCCGCATCCTTCGGGTGACATATCCGAGCGAAGGCGCGAAATACGACATCCAGTATCTGACTATCAGCACATCCGGATTCCATTTCCTGATGGCCCTGTAAGTGCTGACGTAAGTAAAAGGATTGGCCGTATCCAGCAGAGATTCGCTCTCCACCGGTACGGCCTCGTCGTCTGCCGTCACTGTCTGGGTCTTTCCCGGAAAAAGAAATTCCGGATATTGTCTCTTGAAATTGAACGCCTTGACAATGTGGTTCTTGCTCAGTTCTTCGTAAAGGCATGCGTTAAACTGAGAGATTCCACCTCTGTAAGGATAGAAACAGGACAGTACGGCTATCTTCAATTATATTCCTTATTTTGTGTTCTTTGTCTTGATGTACTCGTCGTTGAGACCGGCGAGAACATCATCAGTGATGTCAAGAGCTGCATCAGCAGTGATTACAGGTGCTCCGCCTGAGTTGGTGAGGATCATCGCATACTGCTTCTCCTCGTTGTATTTGTTGAGGAATGTCTGGATGGCATTGCCGAGCTGGTTCATCATAACCACCTGTTCCTCATTGATCTCCTGCTGCTTCTGTGCTGCATAATTGTTGAATTCAAGTTCCTGCTGCTGAAGCTTCTGGCTCTGTACCTCAGCGACTGATCTCGTCATGAGGCCCTTGTCAAGCTTCTCCTGGAAAGACTTGACCTCACTCTCGAGCTTCTGTCCTCTTCTGTTCACTTCTGCCTGGATGTTCTGTACCTTTGTCTCCACTACAGACCTGAGGTCATTTGCCATATCATACTCGATGAGTATCCTGTCGAGGTCGATATAAACGATGGCACCTTTTGCTGCGGCCTCTACAGCCTGGCTTTCTGCAGCATCAGTCTTGGACGAACCGTCTTTTGTGAGGAAAAGGATTCCGAATACTACAACAGCAACCAATGAAATGATGCTGAGGATTAAAGATGTGTTTTTCATTTCTTGAACTATTGAATTGTTTTTATGATCATTGTTTTATGATAAGTCGCAAAGGTAATCAAAAAATCTTAACTTTAGACAGATATGCCTTTATAGTTTGCTCCAATCCCATGTATAGTGCGTCGCAGATCACTGCATGGCCTATTGAGACTTCGTCTGTCCACGGGATTGTCCTGATGAAATATTCAAGATTATCAAGGTTGAGGTCATGGCCGGCATTCAATCCTAATCCGCAGTCCTTCACGGTTTCAGCTGTCCTGAGGAATGGGGCTATGGCGGCTTCTCTTCCCTTATGATACATGCTTGCGTATGATTCCGTATAAAGTTCCACCCTGTCGCATCCGCAGAGAGCCGCGCCTTCGGCCATGGCCGGAACGGGGTCTATGAATATTGATGTCCTTATGCCTTTAGACTTGAATTCGGCACATACTTCCGTCAGGAAGTCTCTGTTTTTTACAGTATCCCATCCGGCGTTTGACGTTATTGCATCATGTGCGTCGGGAACGAGCGTCACCTGCGTCGGCACGACTTCAAGGACGAGATCCATGAATGACGGAATTGGATTGCCTTCTATGTTGAACTCTGTGGTGACTGACGGCTTGAGTTCCCCTACGTCTGAATATCTTATATGTCTTTCGTCAGGTCTTGGATGTACTGTTATTCCTTCTGCTCCGAACCTTTCGCAGTCAATGGCAGCCTTAAGTACGTCGGGCATGTTGCCGCCTCTGGCGTTTCTTATGGTCGCGATCTTGTTGATGTTGATGCTTAGTCTTGTCATTTTCTTGATTCCGGTTGAATTTATCGGCAAAAATATATAATTAACTTCAAATTTTGTAAAGAAAGTGCTATTTTTGAGGCCGCTTATCAAGAATACGGATGAAAGCAGCTATATATATAGGTAAGAAAGGCGTGGAGTCTGACGAGAGGATCGTCAGGCTGTTTTCCGACCTCGAAAAGGGCGGGTGCAGTCTGTATTTCCTTTCGGGAGACGAGAGGCCTTCAGATGATACGGATATGCTTCTGAGCGTAGGGGGAGACGGTACATTTCTATATACCTCGTCTCTCGTGGCCGGTACGGAAATCCCTGTACTCGGAGTAAATGCCGGCAGACTCGGTTTCCTGTCGGAAAACCGTCCGGAAGATATTGCAAAGGCACTTCTTGCCGGCGACTTCAGCATTGAAAGCAGGGCCATGCTCAAGGCGGAAGTGGAACCTGTCTGCACTCAGATCGCTTCATGGCCATACGCTCTGAATGAAATTACGGTACATCGCAGCGGAGCGGCCATGCTCGGGGTGGATGTGAGCATAGACGGCATAAGCCTTCCTACATATTGGGCTGACGGTCTTGTAATCTCCACAAGCTCGGGTTCGACGGCATATTCACTCAGTGTGGGCGGCCCGATCGTGCTTCCCGAATCAAAGGTGCTTCTGATCTCGCCGATAGCTCCGCATAATCTCAATATCCGTCCTCTCGTGGTTCCTGATTCTGTGGAAATCGTGCTCAGAATGCATTCCCGCGACGGCAAATTCATTATGACAGCCGACAACAGGACGGCTGAAGTATCGGAAGATACCATATTAAGGATCGCAGTGGCACAATTTTCGCTGAAGCGTGTCCGGCTTAATCGTTCAAACTTTATCAATGCCCTTACAGAGAAGCTTTTCTGGGGCGAAGATATCAGAAACATCAGATAATTCTATGGCGACAGAAGAAATGACCGCAGTGCCTGTGCACGTTTCGTTCATCATGGACGGAAACGGACGTTGGGCTAAGGAAAGAGGTAAGGAAAGGGTATTCGGACACTTTGAAGGTGTGGAGAGCGTAAGAGCATGTGTGGAGGCTTCGGTTGAATTCGGAGTGAAATATATGTCCATATATGCTTTTTCTGAAGAGAACTGGAACCGTCCGGAAGATGAAGTGGCTGCCCTCATGGGGCTCATGGTGAAGGCAATGGCTGCCGAAATGGACTCTCTCGACAGGAACGGTGTCCGTTTTATGGTTCTCGGCAACAGGGAGAGGCTCGCTCCTGAGCTCAACAGCGTCATAGACTCATGCATGGCACAGACAGCTCATAATGACAGACTCACCTTGATCGTTTTTCTGAGCTACAGCGGCAAATGGGATGTCCTTCAGGCTGCAAAGAAGATGGCTCAGGAAATTCTTGACCATCCTGAGAGACGCGATGAGATCATGGCTTCTGACATCAGCGGTTTTGACCGCTATCTTGTCACAGCCGGCATTCCGGATCCTGACCTGATAGTCAGGACGTCAGGAGAAACCAGATTGAGCAACTATCTTCTGTGGCAGGGCGCTTATTCGGAACTTCTCTTCACCGATACGTTGTGGCCTGATTTCAGAAAGGAAGAATACCGTGCCGCGTTGGAATCGTATGCAAAACGCGACCGACGTTATGGTAAAGTAAAATAAAAGCACTATATTTGCGGTTTTGAATTTAAGAGCATGGTGATGATAATCAGTCGTATAGTCTATATCGCATTCCTTCTGATGGTGACGGCTCCGTTGTGGGCGCAGCAGTCAGGAAAGGATGTCGTAGTGGACTACAACAATCCTAAGAAATATATAGTAGGAGGCGCAAGGGTAGAGGGCACAAATTACTTCTCGCCGGATCAGATACTCCAGATTTCCGGACTGCAGAAGGGAATGGAGGTGACGGTTCCGAGCGAGGAACTCTCTTCTATCGTTGATAGGCTCTGGCTTCAGAGATATTTTGAAGATGTGGAGCTTGCTATAGACTCTATAGCTCCTTCACGTGACACTGCTTTCTTCAGGATAAGCATAGTCGAAAGGCCGCGTGTCTCACGCTGGACATTCAAGGGTGTGAAGAGCGGCGAGGAAAAGGAACTTCTCGAACGTCTCAATCTGCGTCGTGGAGGCGAGTTTTCTGAGTATGTGGCAAAGACAGCTACCGACATCATCAAGAGATATTATAAGGAGAAAGGCTTCTATAATGTCGAGGTGGATGTGAACACGAAGAGGGATTCCGTCATCCGCAGCGCCATCCGTGTACAGTTCGCCGTTGACAGGGGCGAGAAGGTGAAGATCAAGACGATCACATTCAAAGGTGCGGACAATGTCAAGGAGTCGAAGCTCGTGAGGTCGATGAAGAAGACCCGCGATGCCCGTCTGATGAACTTCTTCAGTTCCAAGAAGTTCAATGAAAGCGAGTACGACAACGACAAGCGTGCTATGATCAGCGTATTCAACGAGGCCGGATACAGGGATGCCAGGATCGTAAAGGATACCATGTACTATATCGAGCCCAACAGGCTTCAGATCGATTTCGAGATCGACGAGGGCAAGCAGTATTATTTCAGGGACATTACATGGACCGGAAACTCAGTCTATTCTGCAGATGCCCTCAATTCAGTCCTCATGATCAATAAAGGTGATGTATATGATGTGGTCACAATGGAGAAAAGGATCTTCGGAGGCGGAAAGGAGAGCGAGCTGGCGGTGTCAAAGCTTTATCGTGACAACGGTTACCTGTTCTTCAATATCCAGCCTGTCGAACTCAATATCGAGGGAGATTCTGTAGATGTGGAGATGAGGATTGTGGAAGGCAAGCCGGCTACATTGAACAACATAGTCATCAACGGCAACGACCTCACCAATGAAAGGGTCATCCGCCGTCAGGTGTTCACCCGTCCCGGTTATCTCTTCAGTCAGTCAGACTTCGAACGCTCAATACGTGAGATCGCCTCGATGGGTCAGTTCGATCCGGAAGCGATTGCAGACCCTTCATCGGGATGGTCGCTCCTTCCTAACTCGTTCGACAATACGGTGGATGTCGTATATAATGTGACGGAGAAGCCGTCAAGCCAGCTTGAACTTTCCGGCGGATGGGGTGGCAATACGTTTGTGGCCACGGTCGGAGTAAGCTTCAACAACTTCTCTACAAGGAGATTCTTTGACAAGAGCGCATGGCGTCCGGTACCTCTCGGAGATGCTCAGAATCTTGCGATCAGGTTCCAGACCAACGGTACATACTATACGAGTCTCTCGGCAAGTTTCTCTGAGCCATGGCTCTTCGGAAAGAAGCCGACATCCCTCAGCATGTCGCTTTACTACACGCGTCAGACGATGTCGAACCTCTATTTCAACATACTCAACAACGAGCAGTATATGGAGGTTTACGGTTTCGCAGCCGGACTCGGAAACCGTCTGAAATGGCCTGACAACTATTTCGTGCTCTACAACCAGCTCAGCTGGCAGACATAC
>CAYXMV010000086.1:0-9366 GCA_964466235.1 uncultured Muribaculaceae bacterium
CAGACCTCGTTGACAATGCAGACCTCATGAAGGAAGGCCAGCACGTGGAGATGATGTTCCTTGCTGATGAGGAGCGCTGCCTCACATGCGAGCTCCCTACATACGTCGAGCTCGAGGTGACTTACACCGAGCCTGCAGTAAAGGGTGATACAGCTTCTACAAATGCTCAGAAGGAAGTTACTCTCGAGACAGGTGCAATCATCATGGCCCCTCTCTTCATCAACATCGGCGAGAGGATCCGTGTAAATACAACTGACCGTTCATACGGTGAGCGCGTGAAGTAGTCCTTACGTACATTCATACAGAAACAGCTGTCAGATCGAAAGGTCAACAGCTGTTTTTTTTGGTACACCCAGCATGAGCATGTTCCAACGGGCGGGAGTCCCGAATGCGCCCCAATGACGGGAAGCAGATGGCTAATTGAATCGCTGTCGTCCGATTGCTGTCGTCAAATTGCTATTGTCAAATTGCTATTGTCAAATCGCTGTCGTCGGATCGCTGTTGTCAAATTGCTGTCGTCAATGAAACAGGCTTTTTGTTGACGTCGTGCTTTTCTTTGTGGTGATTGCGCCGTTTTTTGCCTTGTCTCGTCAATGAGACAGTTATTCTGTTGATGACATGGAGTTGTTTTAGTGTCAATGTGCTGATTATGAATGTGCTGATTATGCCGCATGACGCCAATGGAACAGGCTTTTCGTTGACGTCGTGCTTTTCTTTGTGGTGATTGCGCCGTTTTTTGCCTTGTCTCGTCAATGAGACAGTTATTCTGTTGACGACATGGAGTTGTTTTAGTGTCAATGTGCTGATTATGCCGCATGACGCCAATGGAACAGGCTTTCCATTGGCGTCATGCATAAGTCTTTGCAAAGGAACTGATCATCAAAGGAACTGACCATCATTAATAAGTGCTGACAAGGCATCTGCGGATCTGTGGTGCTGGTGCATGGTATTTTCGTATAAGATACTGAGCTATCCGTTCCCTTTCCTGTTCCGAAAGACTATATACTGACTTATGACCCAATTTTATGATTAGTACCTTATCAATTTCAGTACAGAGCAACATGTCTGTGGCAGCATGATAGTTAGCCCGGCCGTGTTCATTAGCCAGCAGCGTCTTGATGTCTTGATTGCTGTTAATTTTTTCAATGTCAGCTAGCGTTATCGGCTTTTGTGCAGTGCTGTCCTGTGACTGTTCCTTTTCCCATTTCTCTCCGGAAAGCCTGTTCATATAATAAAGGAATGTTCGGGCTGTGGAAAATTGATGTTCTACATCAGCTACGTCAATGACGCACTCAGGAAGAATCATCCCGGATTTGTTCATCTTCCAATTATCAGGTAAACTCCTATGCCAGGTCAGATGACGGTATTCATATTTTTCCATCAGATATTCCGTATCTTCTGACCATCCGAAATCCTTACGGAACAATGCACGGATAGATGAATATGGATATCCGAAGGGAGTGCCTGTCACACCGTGATGCATAGGGTTTCTCAAAATGTACGCAATGGCAGTCAGCAGGTGGTATAATCCCTCGATCTTCATTTGGAAGAATCCGTGGTCTCCCAAAGAGCCGCGTCTGTCATACTTTGCATTGAAGTAGCGGGTGTAAGCATACCGGAATGCCCGAATCAATTTCTTTGATGAGTTGGTGCGGGCACATATGTGTACGTGGTTAGACATAAATGAATATGCCAACAGTACTGCTTCTGTCTTATAAGCAGCGAGACAAAGACAGTTTATGCCCCTGATAAAGTCCTCTTTGGATCTGAATAATACCTCATTTCCGGATGACAAGCATAAATGGTAAGTTTTCTTCATTTTTTTGCCGTGAAGCTAAACAAATCGCCTGTCAACCTGTTTAAGAAAGAGAAAAACTTGCTTTAAAAAAGAGAAAAACTTTAAAGAAAAAGAAAAATGTGGCGAGGCACGGCTATGATAGGTAAAATTTACTAACTTTGTTGCCCCTGGCAGAGGCCTTTGGGGTGCTGTCAGCTATAAATAAAGACGTTACTTGACGTTTATCTACTGAACTCAAACTTCGCAACTTTGACTTTCAACAAGTAGATAAGGCAACAGGAACGTCCATTTTGGGTGTGTGTTCGTACGCTGTGCATATTGCATGGAAGTATCGCATATTCATCTGACGTGGGCATCTTCGTTGCTTATCCTTGTTGATGGGCAATGCGAAGGCCCGAGTTCAGGATGAGCAAAGTAAGACTCCCACGTCTTTTTTGTGAACAGCCGGATCCGGAAGTCTGTCGGCCTCAAAATAACCCTGTTATGTTAAAAAAGTTTATGCTGACAATGGCTATTGTGATTGGTTCTGCTGCAATAGCTTCTGCTCAAAAGGTTGACAGAATTGAGACAACTGTCGATTACATGGAGTCATCTGCCCGTTACATGGAGCCGTCTCAGAACATAATGACCACCCCGATGATTGCAGATCTGCAGGTTGTCGGTGGGTCGGTCTCGCATACGGAAACCGAAGCCTTCAAGAACTATGAAGTCACAGAGGAACTTATCCAGCTTGTTCCGGGATTCAAAAGAATAGCGCTATCACGTGCTGCCCGTGCACATAAGGCAGATGTTATCATCGGTGCCATGGTCGATGTCATCACCAACGAGAACGGGCGGCTTGAAATCACGATTACAGGCTACCCTGCGAGGTATGTCAACTTCAGGAATGCAACCAGTAATGAGATAGAACTGGTGAAGAAGGGGCAGACAGTCATCCTGGACAACAGCAGTGATGTGCTTGATGCACCGGACCAGCAGATTAAAGTGGAAGATATAAAGCATACGAGATGAAAAGACTGGTCATTATGGCTTTGCTGCTTGTATCTTTTGCGTCAGAGGCACAAGTAGTTATCCGTTCCAATAAAGAAAGGAATGTGAATACCGTATCTTCCACAGTCGTCAAGAAGGAAGTAATTTATAAGGAACGCAGACTGTATGATGCCAGACGTGGCTTCCAGCAGTTCGTGGAACTGTCTCCGAAGGTTGACATCTGGGACTTTGGCTACGGACATACTGGCATAAACTACATTAGCGGTTGGCGCTTCAACAACTGGTTGTTTGTCGGTGCCGGAACAGGACTGGAGTTTGCGTATGACGTAGCCCACGGCGCGAAACAATATGTTGGGAAGTCTCATGTACTGTATAATGTTTCACAGTGGTGGTCCTACGATGAGAATCTCCCGCGTGGAGGCCTTGTTAACCTTGTATCTATTCCCATATATGCGCATATCAGGACTTATTACATGAGGACGGCTTGGGCTCCGTACTCGTCAGTTTCTCTCGGAGGAAGAATCGCACCCAAAGACTCCGGAATCTACTTTGATTTTTCAACAGGCGTCGATTATAGGGTGAATGAGAAGTTGCATGCTTATTTTTCAATCGGTTTCTGGCTTTCAAAGTTTAGAGATACATTGTCTTATGGATATGGCGATAGTGAATCTTATGAAGAATATGAGAATTGCGGTTCTATGATGTGTCCCTATTGCGGTCAGAAGCATTACCATCATACAATCTATGATGTGTATAATCGCAGGGAGATTTCTGGCGGTATGTCGTTTCGCTTAGGTGTTTCGTTTTAGGAAAGTCGTTTTGTGACTTCTCGTCAATGAAATGTCAGTTTCGTTGACGAGAAGTGTCACCTGTGGCAGGAAATAGTGATTTGGACCTCGTGACGTCAATGAAACTGCTATTTTGTTGACGACGGCAAACGTAGGGGCACGGTACTGAGCAGGATGGCGCAGAACTGTACCTGACAGGGCAGAATGAACGCGTAGGAGGGCAGGCTGGCACCGATAGGAGCGAAAACAGAACGAAACCGTTCCACCTGCTACTGCACGTCATGCTTCGGAAGTGTGACTATGAAACTGGCACCGCCGAGGGCGTATGACTTGCGGTATCGGATCTCACCTTCGCATTTCTCTATGATGTTACGGCAGATGGCAAGTCCGAGACCTGTGCCTGAACTCTTTGTGGTGAAGTTCGGTGTGAAGAGCTTCTTCTGGTTGTCCTCAGACACGCCGTGTCCGTTGTCGTCGAACACTATGTCGTAGTATCCCTCCTTAGTGCTGTTCCTCAGGCAGATGAGCACCTTGCCGGCGATAGGTTCTTCCCCGTTTTCGAGCGCCTCGTTCTGACGGATCTCGACGGCCTGTATTGCGTTGGTCATCAGATTGACGAACACGCGGATAAGTTGAGGCTTCGGTGCCATCACCAAGGCGTTCTCCATACCTATATATGATATGCTTATATTCTCCTTGTTGTCGAATATGAGAAGCTGGTCCTTGAGAGTCTTGTCAAGATCCATGAGTACGGGATCTTCGCTGTAGAGCTTCGCGAAGGTCGAGAATTCGTTGGCTGTGTCGGTGAGGATGTCGATATGTTCGAGGACAACTGCCGAAACCTTGTCGAACTTCTCTTCCCATGCCGGGTTTCCCTTCTCCTTCAGCCTTATAAGCCTTTGGATCTCAAGCTTTATAGGCGTGAGAGGGTTCTTGATCTCATGGGCCACCTGACGGGCCATCTGACTCCATGCCCTGTCTCTCTCTGCCTGTGCAAGCTGTCGTGTGGAATCGGAAAGGTCATGTACCATTCGGTTATAGGCATCCACAAGTGACGAGATCTCATCCTCGCGTTTATAGACAATGTATTCGAGACTGTTGATGTCTGCACCGTTCATCTTCCGTCCCATCTCGATGAGAGGGGCGAAAAGATTGTTGACCTCCCGGGTGCTGAAAATCAGAGAGGCTATGAGCAGAAGAAGGAAAAGGTTGATTGTCAATGCCGCATGGAAGAGGGCCTCGAGCCTGAAGTCATAGTTGCTGTCGGTATAGGGGACGCTGATTATGGCTATTATGTCCCTGCTGTCGTTGAATACCGGAGCATACATCGACCAGTAGCTGTAGTCGTCTATCTTCTCCCTTTGGATGAAATACCTCTGGTGGTGATAGATGATGTTGTCGAAGGCTTTCTGGTCTATCCTGCTGCCGAGTATCATCTTCTCGAATACCTCGGGTGTGGTTGACATGAACACCTTTCCTTCCGGCGTGTATAGGGTTATGTCTGTCTTAGTGCTGCCTGCTATGCTTGCGAGGATGCCGACAAACGCCTGAGTATTCATGTCCTGCCATCTCTCTGCGGTTCTGACCCTGTTCTCGATCATGGACTGTATGGTGCTGATCTTTGACGACATCAGATTGTACATGTTGTTCTCGTTCCTCTTATAGACGAAGAGGACACTGATGACCGTCATGCTAGCGAGGATGAGGGTGGACGATGTAAACAATATGGTGTTTATCCTGAACCGGAAGTAATTGCTCTTGAATACCTTGGACTTTTCTTTCTTGCGTGCAAAGAGCCACAGTACTCCCGCGAGTGCGAGGAAGAGGTAAGAAAATGATGTGAAATAGACCATTATGTTCCTCTGCGACCTCGATATTATGATCATTTCCTCGTCGCTGACCTTATGGAGGAAGTGGACATATCCGTTTCTGCGGGTCACCTTCCTGCCGGATTCTTCAAGGAGGGCCTTGTTCTCGACTTCAAAGACTGTCGGGTAGGCATAATTGCCCTTGTATGACATCAGTCTGTCATTGTTGTATTTTGCGTATGAATATGTGGCTGGGATGTTTATCTCTCCAGGGTTGGAGAAACGTCCCACGATGCTGTAGTAGCCCCTGTCCTCCCGGTTGGAGTTGGATTCTACGCGTAGAATCATCCTTGTCACTCCGACTTCATGATTGTAGAACATGAAGAGGCCGGCATAGCTGCTGTGGCCGTTGGCGTCCTTCATGAAGAAGAATCGTGAGCCGTCGGCTATCCTCGTGCCGGTGTGTATGATATTGTTGAAATAGGATGCTGCTGTCTGGTCCTCATTCCCGAATATCATTGCAACTATGTTGTAGTCCTGTCTGATGCGGCTCAGATAGTATTCTGAGAGACGGTTGATGATTATTGCAGAGCTGTTTTCAATTGTCGTGAGAGTCGATATGAGCTGGTCGGCCTCAATTGCGTCCTCCACATTCCTGAGTCTGATCTCAAGTCCGAGGTCGCGTTCGACTGCAAGCCTGTTCGCCCACACCAGAACCCTGTCCTCCTCCTTCCGGAAGCCGATGATGCTCGCCGTGAATGTGAAATACAATGAGAATATGAAGGCCGAAAGGGCCAGTTTGCCAGGCGAGAATATGTTGTATCTGATGTTGAGGAACTCCGTGACGGCCGGCCTGAGGAACTGAATCTGTATCAGAAGGCAGGCGAGAAGTCCTGTGTATGAGATATATACGAGAATTGTGTATAATGTGTTCTCGTCCCATCTGTAAAGCTCGAGCGAGATGTTCGAGTTCATGATGAGGCTGCGCAGTGTGGCGTTGGTATAGATGAATGTGAAGATCAGTGCCGCTATGGTTCCTATGCCCCAGATTGCCATGGCTCTTCTCCTGTGTCCTCCTTCCTTCCTTATCAGCGAAAGCAGTCGGTTCTTTATGAAGAAGGTACAGAGGTTGATCAGGAATATGAATGTGTTCACCACCAGGAGTGCTCCCAAGGAGAACAGGAAACCGCCGTCGGCGTAAAGGGTAGGGGAGAAGAGTTCCGAGGTGCTCATCTGGAACCCCCATAGATATGATACCACGAGGAGCAGGACAAGCAGCCCTGCCACTAAGGAATATACTTTGATTGTCCTGTGTCCGGCGAGGAAGAGTATGGAGGCAAGAATCAGGAGGCTGAGGGCAATCCACTGCATCCCCGAGTTCTCGAAGAAACGTGTCAGGTCCGTGGAGTCGAAGATTATGCTGAAGAGCGGCTTGCCGTCGATCTCCACTATGGAACCGCTGCCATAGCCGATGGGTACCACCGAATAATATCCCTTCATCTTCAAGGCCGGATTGACTCCGTTCTCCGTCTTGTGCATGTCATCGATCAGGGTATTCATTATCTCGATTCCCGCGATGATCTTCTCGTTGTTAGGTCCTGTGACGGCCTTGACTATATACCATTTGGGGCCGAGGCTTATGAAACTGAACTCATCATTCACGTCTGCAAGGGGCGATATTATCCTGCTGTTCATGTCGCTCAGCCTCTCGAACACCATTCTGTTGGCAATGTCGTCGTTGATGATCGAGAACTGGTTGCACCATGACTGGAGAGAGTCGTTTACATACCGGTACAATACCATGTCTTCGGGCAGATTCATCTCCAGGAGGTCGCATCTGTCGATGTCCGTCGCTTCGTGGATATGTCTGTCGAGGATTTCTATTCTCTGCTTAAGCCTGTATTCCGTTTTTTTTGCGACGCTTTCCGTGTCTATTCCGGAGTTGTTTCCCAGCAAGGAAAGCATGAACAGGAAGAAGGCTATGAGGAATATCATCAAAGGCAGCTTCTTATGTACAAAATCCGTGGTAAACATGTTTCAGTGCATTATTCGTGATGGTACGGTTCGCCTTTGATTATGGTAAAGGCGCGGTAAAGCTGTTCGGCGAATATTGTCCTCACCATCTGGTGGGAGAAAGTCATCTTCGATAGCGAAATCTTTGAGTCTGCCCTCGCATAGACGGCATCGGAGAAGCCGTAGGCCCCGCCGATGATAAAGACTATATCCTTGCATCCGTAGCTTATCTTGTCCTGCAAAATCCTGGCCATCTGCACGGAAGTATATTCCTTTCCGTGTTCATCAAGCAGAATCACGTCGTCCGTCGGCTTCAGATTCTTCAGGATAAGTTCGCCTTCCTTTATCTTTATCTGGTCCCTGCTCAGTGCAGAAACTTTCTTCAGTTCCGGTATCTCTGTGAGTGTGAACGGGATATAATGCTTCAGCCTCGACACATATATGTCAAGTCCCTGCCTGACCCAGTCACGGTCCGTCTTTCCCACAGTCAATAAGGTTATCTTCATAAACTGATGTATGGATTACAAATATAAGAAACAGTTTCTAAAAATACTTTCTGATTTTCTGAGAAAAATATTGTTTGTCTTTGAAAATCATTTGCGAGGCTCAGAATTTGCAGTAACTTTGCCCTGTAAAATCAGAATTCATATATGGGTAAGAATGTTATAGGTGCATTTGCGGCTGCGGTCGCGCTTTTGTCCTGTGTCGGTGCATCCGCCCAGGATAACGGTTATGATGTGTTTTATCCTATCGCAAAATATATCGGAACAGGTGAGGCGGAAAAGCTTTCGGCATGGTTCTCGGACAATCTCGAGGTGACGATCTTCTCGAATTCCAATGAATCCAGCCGCAATCAGGCGAAGCAGATCATGAAGTCATTCTTCAAGTCCTACACTCCGCGCTCGTTCGACATCAACCACAAGGCCGGCAGGGCGAACATGAAATATGCCTTAGGTACCCTGAATGCCGGCGGAGAGATGTTCACGGTGACGATCTTCGTCAATTACCATGATTCCGAATATCGGATACAGCATCTTAAGATCGAAAGGGTGGATTGATAAATGGTTGGCCGGAAGGCCGACCATTTATTTTAAGAAGCTTTCTTCCGTGGAAGAATTCAAACAGTTTCTAACGTCAGTTCCACAGGGCAGTGGTCTGAACCATAGACTTCAGTGTGGATCTTTGCATCGATGAGGCGTTCACGGAGATTACCGCTTGTCACGAAATAGTCGATACGCCACCCCGCATTCTTCTGGCGGGCCTGGAAACGGTATGACCACCAGGAATATATGTCTGTCATGTCGGGATAGAAGTGACGGAAGGTGTCGATGAATCCTGCATCTAAGAGATCTGTGAATTTCTCTCGTTCCTGGTCGGTGAATCCTGCATTCATGCGGTTGGTCTTGGGATTCTTCAGGTCGATTTCCTTGTGAGCGACATTGAGGTCGCCGCAGACGATGACTCCCATCCGCTCACCCTTGACATTTGTCCTTGATGCCAGGCCTGTGAGGTATGCCCTGAAGTCATCCTCCCATCTCATCCTGTAGTCCAATCTCTTCAGACCGTCCTGAGAATTTGGAGTATAGACGCATACGAGGAAGAAATCCTCCATCTCGAGGGTGATCACGCGGCCTTCGTGGTCATGCTCGTCAACTCCGATGCCGTAAGTGACTGCAGAAGGCTCATGTTTAGTATATATGGCAGTGCCGGAATACCCTTTCTTTTCTGCATAATTCCAATATGACCTGTAGCCGGGAAACTCAAGGTCAATCTGTCCCTCCTGAAGTTTCGTCTCCTGCAGACAGAAGAAGTCTGCATCGGATTCCGCGAAAAAATCCGAGAAACCCTTACCGCACACAGCCCTCAGGCCGTTTACATTCCATGAAATGAATTTATACATAGTCTTAACAGTTTCATAGTCTTGTTGTCTGTTTTATGCAAATCATGGCTGACTCATATCTGAATGGAC
>CAYXMV010000087.1:0-9170 GCA_964466235.1 uncultured Muribaculaceae bacterium
ATTCTCATCTTCATAAATATGAGCGGGTATCCTCTCATAAGTATGCTTTATTCCGACCGGAAGGCCTTCCTCAATCAGCCCCCCATCCTTTGGCAGTGTGAATTTACTCATAATTCTGAAAAATTTTCGCAAAACTACAAATATTTATTCTATTTTTCAAAAACAAGGCGCCTATAAATAAAATATTTTAATAACTATATCTTCATACCGCAAACAATGAGTTCCTTCACGTCCTCTCGACGATGGTCAAGATATGCTTTACGGGCGTTACGGTCGCATTCGCTGCTTGCGAAGCCTTTAGGTGCCACTATGAAGGCTGTTATGGTAAGCGACATAATGTTCATAAGGAGATCGATAGGGCGGACGTCACGGATTGTTCCTCTCGAAACTTCTTCACGGACCATATTCTCGAAACGGGTGAAGGCGCTGCTGCGGCTTTCGCTGCGCAGGTAGCGGTTACGGAACTTGTCCCAACGCTCAGGATTCATTATAAACTCGTTCACGATGAAAGGGGCAAGACGTTCGTCCAGCTCAAGGATTCCGAAATAGAAGTCTATGACGTTCCTTATCCTGTCGAGGAAGTCAAGGGATTCGTCAAGCGGAGCGTCAAGATATTCCACGACCTGCTCCACCTTCGGAGCGAACACGTCCCAGAAAAGTTTTTCCTTCGTCCGGAAATAATAATGTATGAGTGCCTGATTGCAGCCTACGGCCTTTGCTATCTCCGTAGTAGAAGTGCCGCTGAACCCCTTTTCAAGAAAAAGGCGTTCAGCGACCCACAAGATTCTTTTTTCTATATTCTGATTCCTTTCCATTGCGAACTTGACCAAGTCGCAAATATAAGAATTACATTCCGGCAATCCAAGGCTTTATCAGGCCGAAAATCACATATGCAACTATAAGCGTAGCAAAAATGTTGAAAGTCTGAGCTGTAAGGAAAACCTTGAGAGGAACTCTGTTCTCCTTGCTGAATATTTCCTTGAATCGTGTCTCAAGTCCGATGCACACGAAAGCGATGCTGAAGAGAGTGCTCTGGAAGCCCTTTGTCACCTTTCCGACAGCTGCGGCAGTCTGCGGTTCGAAGCAGAAGCTGAACACTAAGGATGCGAGGATGAATCCGACAACAAACTTAGGGAAGCGGTCCCAGATCACACCAAGAGTCGGCTTTTCTTCCTGATTCTTGCCCTGGTATGTCCACATGAGCGAGATGATGAATGCTGCAACTCCGAGAAGGACGTTCTGGGATGACTTGACGATAACGGCAGTCTGTGCTGCAAGGTCACCGGATTCAGGCGTGTCGGCAAGGGTTCCTGCCGCAGCCACTGCACCAGTGGTGTCGATAGTACCGCCGAGCCATGCTCCTGTCACTTCAGGACCGAGGTTCATCAGATTGGCTAACCACGGAAGGAGATACATCATCGGAATGGCGATGATGAGCACGAGTGAAACCACATACGAGAGTTTCTTGTTGTCACCTTTGATGACTCCACATGTCGCGATTGCTGCGGACACACCGCAGATGGACACGGCGCTTGCAAGCATGGTTCCCATTTCCGGATCGACCTTCATCTTCTTTCCTACCCAGAATGCGAAATACCACACGCAGAACACGATTATCACTGACTGTGCGAGCCCATAGGCACCGGACTTCATGACGTTTGCAAAAAGGATGGTCGAGCCGAGGCAGATGATTCCGATCTTGATGTAGAACTCGCTGTTGACAGCAGCCTTGAGCCATTCAGGCACTTTGAAGCAGTTGCTGATGAGCAGACCGAGGATGACGGCAAAGAATACCGATTCGAAACCGAACTTCTTCACAACCGGAATGTTGGCGAGAAGCTGGGCGCAGAGCGTAAGACCGAATATCACAAGAAGAGAAGGAAGCACCCACACGAGATCTTTGGCCTTCTTGCCCATGAAGAGCGATGTGACGATGGTCAGGATATAAACGAAACCGAACATGTAGAGAGCTGAGAGCCAATCTGCTGCAGTAGCAAGAGTCTTAGGCATCTTAGGCATTGAGTCCGGGAAGATGGCGGCGAGCGCCAGAATGATTGCACCGGCAAAGACTATGATCCAGTCTTCGGTAGCGAACTGTTTCAACCATTTTTTCATAATAAAGTCTATTGTTTTAGTACAGGTTGTGCTTCAGAGAGCGGCACACATAGTTTATTTAATAAGCTATTAAATGCACTGCAAAATAAACGATGATTTTTCTAATATGCAAGAAAAACCATCGTAAATCGCTAACGTGCATACTTTTTTGTATGCTCGGCAATCAGGTCAGCATCATCGAAATAGTCTATCTTCATGGCCTTGCGTACGTCTGAAAGTGTCTTTGCAGCCTCTGCACGGGCAGTTTCGGAACCTTTGCGGAGGATTTCATATACCTTCGGTATGTCCTGCTCATACTGAGCCCTGCGTTCGCGTATTGGCTGAAGGAATTCCTCCATTATATTAAAGAGGAACTTCTTGCAAGTACCGTCTCCGAGACCTCCGCGACGATAATGTTCCTTCATCGCGTCAAGATCCTCATATTCAGGAAGATATTTCGCGAAATGCTCTTTCTCGCAGAAGGCATCTAAATATGTGAACACCACATTTCCCTCCACATGGCCAGGATCAGTTATCTGAAGATGCTCCGGATCTGTGAACATGCTGTTGACCTTCTTCTTTATCTCCTTGGATGTGTCGGAAAGATAAATGCAGTTACCGAGAGACTTGCTCATCTTGGCCTTTCCATCCGTTCCAGGAAGCCTGCTGCATACCGAATTAGCCGGCAGCAGCGCCTCTGGAGTGACGAGGTCTCCGCCATATACGGCATTGAACTTATGTACAATCTCACGGGTCTGCTCGATCATAGGAAGCTGATCTTCTCCGACAGGAACAGTCGTGGCTCGGAAAGCCGTGATGTCGGAAGCCTGACTGATCGGATAGGTAAAGAAACCTACAGGGATACCCTTCCTGTTCTGGCTGTCCTCATCGTCAGAGAAACCCCTGAGCTGGATCTCCTGCTTCACGGTAGGATTGCGCTGGAGCCTCTGAACTGTAACAAGATTCATATAATAGAAGGCAAGTTCGCACAGCTCCGGTACCTGAGACTGAATGAATATTGTCACCTTCTCAGGATCAAGGCCCGCAGAAAGATAGTCAAGTGCCACTTCTATGATGTTCTGACGCACCTTCTCAGGATTGTCCGCATTGTCCGTGAGGGCCTGGGCATCTGCAATCATGATGAAGATCTTCTCGAACTCGCCTGAATTCTGAAGTTCCACACGCCTCTTGAGGGATCCCACATAATGTCCGAGATGGAGTCTGCCGGTCGGACGGTCGCCTGTCAAAATGATTTTTCCCATATCTTATATCCGTTATTTTGCCTGTCTATTTGCAATTTTACCACAAAAATCTTACAAAGATAACAATCTTTTCGAAAGTTTCAGCGTATTGACGTTCTATGACAAACCGATTTCGTATATTTGCCGGTACAAATCCAAAACCAGTTAAAATGAAGAAGATTATTTTCAGCATGATTTTCATGCTTATGCCGCTTGCGGCAGCCTTTGCCCAGGACGTTGTCGGCAAGTGGAAGCTTGAGGACGGAACTGCAATCGTAGAGGTCTATCAGGAAGGCAATGTATTCAATGGAAAGATCGTATGGCTCCAGAACCCTACGGAGGCTGACGGTTCTCCTGCTGTGGATGACAAGAATCCGGACAAGGCTCTCAGGACAAGACAGGTACTCGGTCTCAACATGCTCAGCGGCCTCAAAAAGACCGGCGATGAGTACAGCGGCGGAAGCATCTATGATCCGGGCAACGGAAAGACTTATAACTGCTCGATGAAGGTTGAAGGAGATGTACTTAAGGTACGCGGATCTCTCGACAGGAAAGGCCTTATAGGAAGAACCATGGACTGGTTCCGTGTAAAATAAGCTCTGGCGCCATAATCACTGGAAGCCAACAGTTTACTAAAAATGCAGTTGTCAGACGACAGCTGCATTTTTTGAATCATCCTATATATATAAGAAACTGTTTAAATTTTTCTCCGAAAAATCATTAATTGTTGAAACTGAATAAATCTATTTGCCTATTATGCGCCTTTTCGGCATATTTTTCCTCTTTTCCTCGTCAGATAGCACCGCTATCCTCCTCTGAAAACAGAAAAAATCTACTCGAAAATTCATCATAATATTTCAAATGATAAAATTTTAAACAGTTTCTTCAATTTCACTCAATATCAAGCACAGTAAGGGTATCCCCCATCACGCTGAAGCGCACATTCCTTCCTGCGAACGACATTCCGTATTCTCTGTGGGGATCATTCTGATACGAAGGACGCGGATCCAGAGCAAGTACATCAGACAGTCCTGCAAGTTCTTCCCCCATCATGGCGGCAAGATTCTCGGGAATCTCCACATTGAGCGCACGTTCAGGGAGAGAGTCAACATAGCCGCATACTGCCTTCGGATGCGAATCCGCATATCGTATGTAAGGCTTTATGTCATATATGGGCGTCCCGTCCATAAGGTCGGCACCGCGGACATGGATTACAGGTCCTTCGTCTGTCGTCATCTCTATCTTTTCCACTTCCACGCAGGAAAGACCTAAAGGATTGGGACGGAAAGGAGACCGTGTGGCAAAGACTCCCATCACGGCATTTCCACCAAGCCTCGGAGGGCGTACCATCGGCTGCCACGACCGCTCCCCCGCTGCTTCCCTGCGTGCATTCGCAGAAAATTCCCAAATAAGCCAGATATGGGAGAAATCCTCAAGTCCACGCAGAGCATCCGGATTACGGAAGGCCGGTTCAAAGACAATGCGGCCTTGCAGGGTTGATGCAAGGCCACTTTGACGTGGAATACCGAATTTCTCGGAAAATTCCGTATGAATAGTTGCTATAGGGGTTATTGTCATTTTTATTTCTTTGCCTCAGGGAGAGTCTTGCCGAGAAAGTACACACCGAGGACAGCTGAAATTACAGAACCGAGAAGCACTCCGAGCTTAGCCTGATTGAGAAGATCGGCACCGACCTCGCCCAGACCGGAATACGAAAGGTCAGCAATGAACATGGATACAGTGAATCCGATACCGCAGATCAGGCATACACTTGCAAATGCCTTCCATGTGGTGTTTGCCGGAAGCGTAACAATCTTCAGGCGCACAGCCATCCATGAGAAAGAGAATACACCGACGAATTTTCCGATCACCAGACCGAGCATCACAGCAAGTCCGACACCTGAGAAAATACCGCCTGCACTCATTCCGGAAAGGTCGATTCCGGCATTGGCAAAAGCGAAGAGCGGAATCACAAGCCAGTTGATCCATGAATGAAGATGGTCCTCTATGTTCTGGAGAGGGCTGATCATCTTGTCTGCAGCCGACTCTATGCTCTTGAGTATATGTATATCTTCATTATTGTGGACAATCGTATTGTTCTTGTCACTTACGTCTATTACCGGGAATTTAGCGACATTGGTCCTGATGCGCTCAAGATAGTGGCCAGTACCCTTCTTGAGCGTGGCAGGAATCGTGAAGGCCACGATAACGCCAGCAATTGTCGCATGGATGCCTGAGTTGAGCATCATATACCAGAGGACAAGTCCCACGAAGAGATAAAATGCCTTCGAGCGTATCTTCACTATGTTTCCTATTACAAGGATTGCCACACATGCGGCTGCAAGACCGAGATAAAGTCCGTTGATATGCGATGAATAGAAAAGCGCTATCACGATGATGCCGCCGAGATCGTCTGCGACTGCAAGGGCAGCAAGGAACATCTTGAGTCCGAGAGGAACCCTGGACTTGAATACGGAAAGCACGCCGAGAGAGAATGCTATGTCGGTCGCCATCGGAATGGCAAGTCCTCTCTGCATTGCCGGATCATTCGGACATACAAGCCAGAAAATCAGTACAGGGACGATCATACCTCCGCACGCACCTATTATAGGAAGAAGCGCCTTCTCGCGTGTAGAGAGTTCTCCAACTCTGATTTCCCTCTTGATCTCAAGTCCGACCGAAAGGAAGAATATAGCCATAAGGAAGTCGTTGATGACTTCCATAAGAGTCATAGGATGACCATTATGGCTGAAGAAGTTGAATTCACCGATGGAAAAGGATACATTATTCGACCAGAGGTTGAAATAAGATTCCTTGATTCCTGGAACATTAGCACATATCAAAGCAAGAACAGTACAGATGATAAGTACCAAGCTTGACGAGATATGCTGCTTGAGTTTGCTCATAAAGCTGTAGTTTGTAGTTTGAGTCTGTGGCATCACAAATGATTTAAATTAGTCACCATGGCCTACTTTCAGGTCTTTCTATCAAAACGGCGGCAAAGGTAACCAATTTTCCGGCATTGTATCCAAAAAGTTTATTTTTATTACATGAAAACAAAAAATTTACTGCATAAACCATGCAGTTTCCAATAATATATTCCTATTTTTGCGCGTCAATTGACCATTATATATATGAAACGGTTTTATTTCATAATCCTCATCATTTCTGCTGCCGCAGTTTCAGCAGGCGCACAGAATGTCCAGCTTCACTATGATATGGGACGCAATGCAGCGACGACCACGGTGGAGATGTTCCGTGCAGACAATGCCGGGAGCACATATTTCTTTGTTGACATGGATTACAATCCCAAGATGAGCGGAGCCTATTTCGAGATTTCGCGTGAATTCTGTTTCTGGCAGGACAGTCCTTTGGGTTGGCTTTCAGCACATATCGAATATAACGGCGGACTCGACACCGTAGCCGGATCCTACAACAACGCATGGCTCGGAGGACTCACCTATTCCGGACATTCTTCCGACTGGACCAAGACATGGTCACTTTCCGCTATGTACAAGGCGATTCCGGGCACATTCGACGCGGCCGGCAACTGCAGGATGCATAATTTCCAGATCACCGGCGTGTGGAACATCGATTTCATCAAGGGATGGGCCTCATTCAACGGCTTCTTCGACTTCTGGAAGGAGACACGTTCATGGCAGGGAACAGACTACATATTCATGACAGAGCCTCAGCTCTGGGTGAACCTCAACAAGATAAAAGGCTGGGAACAGATCAACCTGAGCGTGGGAACCGAAGTCGAGCTTTCAGCCAATTTCGTGGCAAAAGGCTTCCATGTCATGCCTACTGTAGCCGCAAAGTGGACATTCTGATAATAAAAACTACTTATATATGTTAAAGAAACTCTTCGGGCTTGACCCGACCCAGACCACCGTGCGTACGGAAGTCCTCGCCGGTATCACGACATTCCTCACCATGTCCTACATCCTTGCCATCAATCCTGCCATGTTCAGTGAGCTCGACATGCCTGCGGGAGCGGTGTTCACATCAACGGCATTAGCGGCCATCATCGGAACCCTTGTAATGGCTTTCTGGGCAAAGCTGCCCTTCGGCCTCGCACCGGGAATCGGCCTCAACGCCTTCTTCGTTTACACCGTGTGCATGGGTATGGGATACAGCTGGCAGTTCGCGCTTACTGCCGTCCTCATCGAAGGTATAATCTTCATCATCCTGACCATTACCAATCTGCGTGAGGCTATAGTAAATGCCATCCCAAAGAGTATGAGGAACGCCATCGGGGCCGGAATCGGCCTCTTCATAGCCTTCATCGGCCTTCAGAACGCAGGAGTGATCGTTGACAACGGCTCTACACTCGTGGAACTCGGCAACATAACATCCGGTTCAGGTCTCCTTGCCTTCATCGGACTCCTCATAACCGGATTCCTTTATATTAAGAACGTGCGTGGAGCCATGCTCATCGGAATCCTCATAACAACTCTCATCGGCATCCCTATGGGAGTGACGGAGTTCAAGGGTTTCCTTTCTTCACCGCAGCCTATCGGGGAGATATTCTGCAAATTTGAATGGGATCATGTTCTGAGTCTCGATATGGTGGTGGTGGTGTTCACCTTCCTCTTCATAGACATGTTCGACACAGTAGGCACTCTCGTGGGAGTATGCACCAAAGCCGGCCTGGTAAACGAGGACGGCACAGTAAAACGTATCAAAGAAGCATTCATGGCTGATGCCATAGCCACTACAGCAGGAGCCGTCCTCGGCACATCAACGACCACGACATACGTCGAGAGCGCCTCTGGAGTAGCTCAGGGAGGACGCAGCGGCCTGACGGCATTCACCATCGCATGCTGCTTCGGCATCGCTCTCTTCTTCTCACCGCTCTTCCTTTCGATACCTTCTGCAGCTATCGCTCCTGTACTCATCCTCGTGGGTCTGATGATGCTCGAACCGGTGAGACACATTCCTTTCGATGATTTCTCCGAGTCTGTTCCGGCATTCATCTGCATAATCATGATGCCGCTCACGTACTCGATCTCGAACGGCATCCTCCTCGGAATGATAAGCTACGTACTGATCAATCTCTGCTGCGGAAGATTCAAGAAGCTTACACCGACCATGTATGTACTTGCCGTCCTCTTCATACTGAAGTATATTTTCATCTGATGACACCTTGTTTCGCAATCATAGACGCCAACACATTGAGCGGCATGGCTCTCAGGAATATCCTCTGGGACATGTTCAGTCATGTGGAAGTTCACGTATATAATTCGCTTGACAGTTTCATACGGGATTCAAACAGGCATTTCGTACATTTCTTCGTGAGTTCCGAGATCCTTTTCAGCCACTCAGATGAATTCGAAACGCTGAAACACCTCACAATAGTGATGTCGCAAGGCCCGAACGAGCATGCCGAGAAAGCCGGCTACCGCATTCTCGACACAACTCTTCCCGAGCAGGAACTCATCAGCCGTATCCTTCATATCCACAGCTACGGTCATAATACCGGGCACAAAGATTTGAACATAGAAAAAAGAGTAAACATAGGCAACCGCCTCTCCCCTCGCGAGAAAGATGTGCTTGCTCTTATGGTCAAGGGCTTGATCAACAAGGAAATAGCTGAAGAATTAGGAATATCGATGACGACAGTCATCTTCCACCGCAACAATATCTGTGAAAAGCTTCAGACCCGTTCTCTCGGCAAGCTGACCATCTTTGCTGTCTTTTCCGGTATTGTTGACCTCAATGAGATCTGACGCACTGTTCCCGCATTTCTGCGCAAGACCTCCGATAAATATTTTTCGTATCTTTCCTCTATAAATCAAGATCACATACTATCTGTGTAGTCGCGGTGGCCTC
>CAYXMV010000088.1:0-9107 GCA_964466235.1 uncultured Muribaculaceae bacterium
ATTTATTCAGTTTCAACAATTAATGACTTTTCAGAGAAAAATTTAAACAGTTTCTAAGAGACTTATGGCGGATTCGAATTTCATAGACTATGTAAAGATATATTGCCGTTCAGGCAATGGAGGCGCGGGTTCCACCCACATGAGAAGAGAAAAGTATGTGCCGAAGGGTGGTCCTGACGGAGGTGACGGAGGACGAGGAGGCCATATCATCTTGAGAGCCAATCCGCAGTTCTGGACGCTCATCCACCTCAAGTACCGCAAGCATATCATGGCGGAACACGGAGGAGCCGGCAGCGGACAGCTTCAAAAGGGCAGGAACGGAGCGGACATCTATCTTGACGTCCCGCTCGGAACGGTGGCCAAGGATGCCGAGACAGGTGAGATCCTCTTCGAGCTCGTGGAGCCGCATGAGGAAAAGATACTCGTGAAAGGCGGCCGAGGCGGTCTCGGAAACAATAATTTCAAGACTGCCACGAACCAGACTCCACGCTACTCCCAGCCTGGCGAACCGTTTGAGGAAGGATGGTTCATCCTTGAGCTTAAGCTCCTTGCGGACGTCGGTCTCGTCGGTTTTCCGAATGCCGGAAAATCGACTCTTCTGTCAACCGTATCCGCAGCAAGACCAAAGATCGCCGACTACCCTTTCACCACACTTGAACCGAATCTCGGCATAGTGAGCTATTATGACGACAAGTCATTTGTAATGGCCGATATTCCGGGCATTATCGAAGGTGCGCACGAAGGAAAAGGCATTGGCATGCGTTTCCTCAGGCACATAGAACGTAATTCAATACTGCTTTTCATGGTAGCCGCCGATCAGGACGACATCAGAGAGGGATATGAAGTGCTTCTGAACGAACTCCGCGAGTACAATCCGGAACTTCTCGTCAAGGACAGGGTGCTCGCCATAACAAAGTCCGACATGCTTGACGGACAGCTCAAGGAAGAAATCGAAGCCCAGCTACCGACTGACATCCCGCATGTATTCATATCTTCATTCACTCAGGAAGGTATAAAGGAACTCAAGGATATGCTCTGGGAAGCTCTGCAGAAAGAGATGGAACCGGCAGAATCAGAAACAGTGCTCTTTCCGGGAGACAGCAATGAAATCATATTATGATCTGGAGCGAGATTCATCAATTCGACCAGCAGCTGACCCTGGCCATCAACAGCTGGCATTCGACGCTCACAGACCCGGTCTGGGCGTTTTTCTCAAAGATACCGGTTTGGATTCCGATGTATGCCGCTATCGTCGCGCTTCTGATATGGCGTCTCGGTTGGAAGAAGGGTCTGATAATGACGCTTGCAGCCGTTGCAACATTCGGATTCTGCGACCAGTTCTCCAATCTGATCAAGGATCTCGTATGTCGTACAAGACCTCTGCATGATGACTTCATGCTAAGCAACGGCCTGCACATCCTCGAACAGGGAGGACGCAGCTTCAGTTTCTTCTCAGCACATGCAGCAAACGCCTTCGGCCTGGCAGTCAGCACATTGACGGGACTGAAGATTGATAAGGAATGGTTTCCTGAAAAAGGAAAGGCCAATATCTGTGGCAGATTATATGCGATATGGATGTTGTTCTGGGCTGTCATGGTGTCCTTGAGCAGGGTATTTGTCGGACGCCATTATCTTGGCGACGTCATTGTCGGTGCCATTACCGGTGCCCTTGCCGGCTTTGCTTTCGCTTCCCTCGCCCGGCTTGTCATCCGCAGATATTTTGCATGACGTATCTCCCGCCTATTGCATAATTCATATATAGGTATTATCTTTGTATTTATAATTATTAAAAATACGAAATTATGAAGATCAAAGATATTATCGCACGCGAGATTCTTGATTCCCGCGGAACCCCTACAGTTGAAGCTGAAGTTATCCTCGAATCAGGCCACAGAGGCCGTGCATCGGTACCATCCGGCGCATCGACCGGCGAGAATGAGGCAATAGAACTGAGAGACGGAGACCCTGACAGATATTTCGGCAAAGGAGTTATCAAAGCCGTTGCCAATATAAATGAGAAGATAGCTCCAGCACTCAAAGGAATGAGTGTATTCGAGCAGATGGCCATAGACCGGAAGATGACAGGCCTCGACGGCACGGGCAACAAGTCTGGATTGGGAGCCAATGCTATTCTTGCGGTTTCACTCGCAACGGCAAAGGCCGCATCGGAATATCTCGGCACACCGTTATACCATTATTTAGGCACGCCAAATTCCAATGTGATGCCTGTACCTATGATGAATATCATAAACGGAGGCTCACACAGTTCCTCCCCTATCGCTTTCCAGGAATTCATGATCAGACCTATAGGAGCATCATCTTTCAGCGAAGGTCTGAGAATGGGAGCCGAAGTATTCCATAGCCTTAAGAAGGTGCTGAAAGACAAGGGATACAGCACGGCAGTGGGAGACGAAGGAGGCTTTGCTCCGCCATTGGCCGGTATTGAAGAAGCCATCGAACTGATAATCAAGGCCATCGATCAGGCCGGATATGTTCCTGGAAAAGATGTCACTCTCGCGCTCGATTGCGCAAGCTCGGAATTTTATGAGGACGGCATATATGACTATACCGTTTTTGAAGGAGAGAAGGGCAGAAAACTGGGCAGAGAGGAACAGGTGAACTATCTTAAAGAATTGGTAATGAGGTACCCGATCGATTCGATTGAGGACGGAATGGCAGAAAATGACTGGGAAGGATGGGCTCTCCTGACGTCGGCACTCGGAGACAGGTGCCAGCTTGTCGGTGACGATCTGTTCGTGACAAACATCGATTATCTGGCAAAAGGCATAAGGTCCGGCTGCGCAAACGCCATCCTCATCAAGCTGAACCAGATAGGAACCCTTACTGAAACTCTTGAGGCAATCGCCATGGCACAGAGGCACGGCTATCGCGCGATCGTATCACACAGATCAGGCGAAACGGAAGATACATTCATCGCGGACCTCTCAGTTGCCACAAACTGCGGTCAGATAAAGACAGGCTCTCTCAGCCGCTCGGAACGTACGGCCAAATATAACCGTCTCCTCCGTATAGAGGAAGCACTCTCAGGCTATTCCGTATATGGCCTGCTGAATGACCTCCTTACAGAATAGCATATACATACCGATACTGACCCGGATACTCTGAAACGAATCCGGGTCTTTTCATGATAAGTGCCCATACACCGTAACGGGGTCTGGGCAGATATTCCGATTTAATCATCATATCATCGGATTTCATGGGAATCTATTGTGCAAAATTCACACTATTTTGTAATTTTGCAGAATATGGACGTGATAGAGAACATAAATATTCTTGACAAGAGCACCATACTCACAGGAATATGCTTTCCATACAAGGTGAGCAAGGTCACTCAAGTGCTTGTCAAGGAAGGGGAAATCTCATGCATCGTTGATTTTTATGCATATACGGTCAAGGCCCCCGCTATGGCCCTCTTCCATCCCGGCCAGGTCATAGAATCGTTCGAGACATCTCCGGAGTGCGACCTCATAGGCATAGCCTTCCCATCTTCATTCACGAATTCCCTCAATCTGCCTGTGAGCTTTCAGGAAAAGCTGATGCTGAGGTCCAACCATTTCTATGAATTGAACAGCGAGACACTTCACTCCTTCATCATGTGCTACGACCTTGTCTCAAGGATTCTGAAGCAGGAGAATCATCCTTACAAGGAAGATGTAATCAGGCATCTTTTCGCTGCATATTACTATGGCATCGGATACTATCTTCACAATTCGAAGAATCAGACATCCGTAATGACAGTCCAGCAGGAAATATGCGAAAGATTCATAGGACTTGTATCCAGACATTTCAAGGAGAATCGGGAAATAGCATTCTATGCCGACAAGCTATGCATCACAAAGAAATATCTTTCGGCTCTTCTGAAGCAGGAGACAGGAATGACCGCATTGGAATGGATTGAGAAATATGTCGTTCTTCATGCAAAAGCCTGCCTGTCATCAACTTCAATGACCATTCAGGAAATCAGTGACGAACTCGACTTCCCATCGCAATCCGTATTCGGAAAATATTTCAAAAGGGTCGAAGGCATGTCTCCGAAAGCCTATAGAAAGTCACTTGAAAAGACTATCTGATTTCCGCGACCTGCGTCTTGACCGATGACTCGACAAGCCTTCTCCCATCCCATTCCGTAAGCATATACGGATGTCTCAGATGCAGATATTCTTCCATCAGTGCCTTGGAAAACTCAGTAATGACCGGGTCTGTAACTCTTTCATCATCATATAGGATCACAATATCCTTCTTGTGGTACTGGACGCACACCGGATTGGTCCTGCTGCCTATGAAAAGCCTTTTGCGCTGCGGATTTCTGTGAAAGGGAGGCGGCGTGGCCAATACGTTGACGGCAAGGAAGGGGTATCTCATATAAGCCTTCTTCAGCCCGAACATCAGGCATAGATGGTGGAGTTCCTCGAATGTATTTATATCAATGGATTTCATAGGTGTCATTTCGTTTTTGACGGATCTTAACGACTTCATAAGATTCTTTCCGATCTCATTCTGAAGGTCGATTGAACAGTCAAAGATAATCCATCGCGAGTAGATTTGCAAGAGAGACCATGAAGAAATTATGGGCTCATCAAGTGTCCTGAGGCATTACGATGCAGAATCGGCACCTTATATGACATAAAGCCGATCGCTTTTCAATTATAATCACTATATTCGCGGAAGGGAGATGCCCGATCCCTCGGTCCGGTCCAAAGGCAGGCGGGTCGGGCATAGCTGGATGACCGGTCGGAGCCGGTCATGACAAACAAGCTGGAAACAGGTATAAAACGGACGGAATGAGAAGATCTATTTTGAGAATATTTACTGCGGTTGTGGCGGCAATCTGCATATTTTCCTGCAATGATGCAGGAAACGCAGAGGTCAACAGGTTTCTGGAAGATGTGGAGGACTATATGTGGGATAAGCCTGACAGTGCTTTGCAGACTGTGACCGGCATTGATGAATCAGGTCTTACAACCAAGGAACTTAAGGCGAAACATAATCTCTTTAAGTGGTACCTGACCCTGAAAGCGACCGATGAGATCCCTGACGACAATCTTTTACTAAGTGCATGTGACTACTTCATATCCAAAGGACCGTCATTGGAGAGATTCCTTTCTTATTTCTTCAAAGGTATAGACTTCATGATTTCGAAAGATTATGAGAGTGCCATGAAGGAATTGGTCAAAGCAGAAGAAGATTCAGGATACGCACCGACACATTTGCAGGGAATATTACATTCGTACAAGGCGGTCATTCATAAGAGTTACTATGATTACCCGGCGACTATCTCCGAGAACAGTCTTGCTGCCGGGAAATTCCTTGAGGCCGGAAGCATGAGACATTATATGGTAATGATAGAGGATATTGCAGACTGCCATATCATGAACAATGATATTTCAAATGCTTCGAAGTACATAGAGACAGGTGAGAAGTATATTGAATACGGAAATCCTATGGATATACACAGCTTTAACATAAGCAAGGCCAAGGTGATCTCGCGACGTGACGGAGAAGATGCATGTGCGGATTTTCTTGACGAATATCTTGAAGAGAATACTGAGGCAAGCTGGTTCTTCTGGAGGATAATGGCGCACATGTACAACAGTGCCGGCAGATATGACAAAGCGTTAGCGTGCATTGAAAAGGAGGCTCAGTATAATGAGATAAGTCATGACCCTGACTATTATGCTGTATTGGCGATGATCAAAGCTTCCCTCAAGGATTATAAGGGTTCAACTGAAGCATACGAAAGAGCAATGCATCTGGATGATTCTCTCGAGATCATCAAGCTTCATAGCGACACACAGTTCATTGAAGAAAGGCATGACAATGAAGTGTCACGGATTCGGGCGCAGAATACCAGGAACACATTGGTGCTCATCATAATTATCGCATTGATGACTGCCGGCATCATCATCCGGCAGATCCGCAGACAGCTCCAGATCAGAACTGCCGAGAAGAAACAGCTGGAAGTCGAGAAGCAGAAATACCAGGCGATGTATTCAGAGGTTGTAAATGAACGGGACACTTTGACAAAGATGATTGAGGAGAATACCGTCAATGAGGATACTAAGGTCATCATTGAAAGAAGGCTTGAACTGCTGAACAAGGTCATCGTATCATATATCACCGACACATCAGCCGCGAACAGGAAAGCGAATGAAGAACTGGAGGCATTGGTATCAGACAGAGATTCATTCATAACCTCGACCCGCATGACCCTCGAGTCATCTCACCATGAGTTCTTCAGATACCTCCGTGAAAAGGGATTGAACGATTGGGAAATCAATTATTGCTGCCTCTACCTGATAGGACTCAAAGGAAAGGACATCGGAGAGTACATCAACCTTAAAAGACATTATACATACGGAAGCGTCATCAGACAGAAACTCGGACTGACAGAAAATGACACCAACCTGAGCCTGTATCTGAAAAAACTTATGGTAAATATGACGGCGTGAAACTTTGGGATATTGCCGTTAAAGTACGAAAACCGCATAAGGCTGAATATCAAGACATTGCATAACAGAATTTACAATCCGTCTTTATATGTGTAAAACTTTTTCCTGTTAACTTTGCATTGACAGAACGAATAAAATCATGATAGCAGCAATCATCGGTACAACGCTCGGCCTTTCATTAGCGGCCTGGCTCATCCATTAACAGATAGACACATTCAAATATGAAGAGACTTTTACTGAAATCACTCAGAGACGCTGCCATTTTCTTTGTCGGTATGGCATTACTCGATTATCTGATTCTGGACAGATTCGAGATATATTGGGGAAGAATCGTATTGACTGCCGGAATTTTCGTTTTCTTTTTCACTCAGAGAATGATCAGGCAGAAGAACATTGAGAAGGCTGGCAGATATAATCTGGTGGTAGCGGCGGATTGTACCGACAAGGCAAGTGCAGAGGCAATCTGCAATATGCTTGAGACAAACGGCATCAAGGCAATGGTTGTCGAGAAGAACAGTCCCATCTATATTGAAAACGCCAGTCTGATTGCTCCTGTACAGGTACAGGTGTGCAAGAATGATCTGGAGATTGCAGTTAAACTTATAAACGAATAATGATATGAAACGAACACTTTTAACAATAATCACTTTCATCATAGGCGGCCTTTCAATATGTTTCGGTCAGCAGTTCCCAAAACTGCATGATGAGGACATTGAAGCATCAAAGAAATATCAGAACGGCAACATATTCCAGAAGGATCTTCTTCTGTATGTGGATATGCTCGGAAAGACTCATCCCTATTATGCCGATGCGAAAAAGCATGCACGGCTGAACAAAGGAATCAGAAGATGGTATAAGGAATGCGGCGGTTTTTCTGACACACTTCAGTTTGCTGCTTTTCTCCAGACTTTGACCGCTCCCCTGAATGATGGTCACACTATAGTGCGCTACTGGGATACATTTGAGAAAGTATTCCCATTCGGAGTCATCATTGATGGCAACTCCCCTGCCATCATCAATCTGACTTCGAAGGACATGAACGGCAGTCTTGGCAAGAGTGTAAAGAGCATTAACGGAAAGACTGTCCCGGAGATTCTCAGACTTGCAAGGCCATATATAAGTGCAGACAACTGGCTGAATTATGAAGATCTGGTAGCCCAGTTCTTTTCATTTGCCGATTTCTGGAAAGTGCTCGGAATGAGCAACGAGATGTTGCACATTGTAACTGATGACGGTTTGGAGATGGATATTCCGGCTGTGTCAAGATCGGAGGTTCAACTTGCGAAGCTGGAAGAAAAGGTATCAGACAAGTTTACCGCTATACGCAGAGTGCTGTTTGAATATGAGATACTTGAGAAAGAGAGCATCTGCTATCTTCAGTTCAATCAGTTTGCGGACAGGATGACACACCCTAACCATCCTGAATTGCCGAGATTCGACTTTGTTCTGTTGGACATGATGAAAGAGATTGAAGATAAGAAGATTGAGACTCTTGTCATTGACCTGCAGTATAATGGTGGCGGCAACAGCGCATTGGGACAGCTTCTGATGTCCTGGCTCCATCCTTTCAATAAGACGAACTGGACCGATGTTGATATCAGAATCTCAGACCTTCTTTGCGAACATTATCCGTCATATAGTAAGTACACTATAGATGGTAAGACGTTGGAGACGGGTAAAGTATATGATATGTATTCATTCGACCAGACCAGACCAAATATGGATTATGAAGTTCCTGAGGATTTTGTGCAGGACACTTCCAGCTATGTAGTAAATCTTGATGTCGATAGAATCTTCAAAGGCAACGTAATCTTTATCGAGAGCCGAGGTTCATTGAGCAGTTCTGAGATGCTCTTGACCACAGCAAGAGACAACGGTGTAGGAATCATAATCGGAGAGACTTCAGGTGCCAATCCATGCAATTACGGCGACATCCTGTATTCTATTCTTCCTAACACATCGACTTTGGTAGGAACAAGCTGCAAATACTTCACAAGAGTCAATAAGGCTCTTCTGGACGATGAATACCTTGTACCTGATGTGATCATTGATCTGGATGACCCCGAGAAAGATCTTGTGTGGGAATGGATTCTGAAGAATTATGGAAAACGACATTAAAATCATTGATATGAAAGAAACTATTTCAAAAATCCTGTACAGTAAGACCGCGTTCACATTCTTTTGTGGCTTCACAGTAGCGATGATTGGATTCATCTTATATTATGCAATCAATTGTGTTCATATTTTAATGTAATTTTATAGATTATGAAAAAGTCTTTATCAGTAATCATGGCCTTATTTTTAACATCCTTTGTTGCCGTGGCGGAATACACAACTACTATAGCCGGTAACTGGATGTTGCAAGAAATTGAGGATAAGAATGGCAATCGGACAGCCATAGAGTACGGAGAAAACATCCTGATCTTCGACGATTTATTACACATGGGATGTATTAACAACCTCAATACGTTCCTGAAGTTTAGGATCTGTCAACTGTCGGATTTTTCTACTTATGCCATAGATAAAAAACACATGAAATTATTTTTATCCGGAAAAGTATTTTCAGATGGAGATGCTGTTAATAAAGAATTGACATACGACATAAAGTTATTGAATGAGGAAACACTAATACTGGAA
>CAYXMV010000089.1:0-9085 GCA_964466235.1 uncultured Muribaculaceae bacterium
ACTAAAGTAGCTGCAATAAATTGCAGGGATTTAACCCCAGTTTAGATATTAAACATACTTGTTAAATAATTTGATTTACAGAGGCTATTGTCAATATCCGACAATAGCCTTATTTGATGAGCGGTCTATATATCCGATCATGGCTTCCGGCGCCTTGAACACCTTCACGAAGGTACTTTCATGGACACATTCGAGACCGGAAATGAGGTTTTCGTCGATAAGACCGCCTTTGTTTACAGTATCGACAGTCAGATAACCGACTCCGAGAGAAGTTATGTTCTGGAAGAAATGCGTGCCTTGACTCGGCTCGATCTGAAACCCCGGAATAGCCGTCTCCACTATCATCCTGGCCTCGGAAATTTCGCTCCATACGACGGGTATTCCAAGCCATGGATCGGAAGAGCCCCATCTTCCCGGACCTACAAGAAGATATGAAGCCCCCTCGGACTTCAGCTTCTTGTTGATAGCCGATATTTCCTCTGCCATTTCCTTTGTTCGGGAGCTGTCAAATGAGTGAGAAGGCACGAGTACTATATATTTCATGCCTTCAATGAATCCTGAGCCTAAAGCCTTGTCGGATTTCAGAATCACTGTCTCCATCTGCGCGGTGACCTTTTCTATCGACGTGCTCGTGTCCTCGGAAAATTCTCCCACCGGTCTGACCTGCAGAAGCTTCAGCACAAGTCCATAGCCGCAGGAATCATTGTAAAGATCGGCCGCAAATTCCATCTCGATGTCGCACATGAGCTCGTTTCTGCATATCTCTAAAAGATCCTTTATAATCTGGGCAAGCGGATAGCGTCCGTACTTGAGTATTGCGTCAAACGACACCACACGAGGACCGCGGGCGGCTATACCCGGCACCATGCGGTTGTTTTCTATGCTGAATGTAGAAGCCACAAGTTCCGGATGAGGAAAAGATCCTAAGACATCGGAAATCTGAGGATTGGCGAGGTTGATGCCTTCATTCTTCGAAATCTTGAACGCTCCGGGACGGAGGTCAAGAGCATACATCGTCTTTTGGGTATCCCTGAGAGCCAGCTTAGGGTCTGACAGCTGAAGTATCTTCTTCGGGAACTTCGGACTGAAACGCAGGGTGTTTCCTCCGTCAACAACAGTCTTTCCGAGCCCGAACGCGAGATTCACGATTCCGTCCTCAGGCTTTTCGCTTCCGATAGGGTAGAAATTGACAGAACGTGCAACACCGGAAAGCATCGGATAATAGAGACCGTCATGCTCGCCGCCGCAGATGCTCTGGACAACTACAGCCATCTTTTCCTCGCTCAGGAGATTGGCCGTGGTCTGGATATATGTTCGGCTTCCATTGTAAAAGACTGACGCATAGACGCTCTTGATTGCCTTTCCGAGCATTCGCAACATCTGGTCCTTGTTCTCAACCACCGGTATCATATAAGTCGAATATACGCCCGCAAACGGCTGATAGCTGCTGTCCTCAAGCTTAGAGCTCGAACGCACGGCAAGAGGGGAGCGTGTGGTCTCCACAAACGTTCTCAACTGCTCCACAAGCTCTTCCGGCAATCGCGATGAAACGAACTCTGACAATATCTCTTCATCCGAAACATCCGAATCGATAACATATTGAAGGTCATTCTCCAAGATGAACTGATCGAAATAATCAGTTGCAATGACGACGGTACGCGGTATGGAAATCCTCACTCCCGGATACTTATCCGAAAGCCCGTATTTATAGACCAGACTGTTCAGGAAGGCAAGTCCACGGGCCTTGCCTCCGAGAGAACCGTCACCTATCCGCGAAAACCATATATGGCGACCGTATGATTCAGGAACAAAATGCGCTATGACTCCGCGCCCCATAAGAGCATGAAAATCATGTATCTGCTGCGATACGTAAGCCCTGAGCTCGTCAGTATTGGCGAAATGGCTTTCAAGCACGGTCTTGAACCTTGATCCAAGAGTGAAGAGCCCTCGGGCCATGAACCATTTCGAGAGCATGTTCTTTGATGTAGCTCCGAGCAATACATCGTCCGGTACGTTCCTCATCAGGGTCTCAAGCTCCTTCAGGTTCGCTGCACGGCCGTATTCGGATCTGTCGGGATTACGGAAAATAAAGTCTCCGAATGCAAATTCTTCCTTTATGAAATCGGAAAGCTGAAGCATCAGGGTCTTTGAGTATTTCCTTAGGAAACCCACGTTAAGTTCTTCTGCTACAACGGATATACTATCTTGAGATGACTGCAGGAGAATAGGCATCATAGGATCATCCTGCCTGATATGCTTGACAAGTTCAATACCGGCATCATCCTTCGCCTTATCAGCACCTTCATCCTTATGGACAGCAAAGCCGACATCGGAGATGACTCCGAGAAGATTGGACTTGTATTTCTCGTACATCGCCATCGCATCTTCCAGATTGGTGGCAAGAAGAATCTTCGGACGCGAACGCTTCATGAACTTCCTCTGCTGCTCGTTAAGGGTCTCTTTCAGAAATTCCGCACTCTGTTTGAGGATCATCCTGTAGAGCTCCGGCAGATAGGTGGAATAGTATCTGACATTGTCTTCCACAAGAAGGATGGCCTGGACGCCTACCTTCATGATGTCGTTCTCGGAGTTCTTTATGTCCTCGAACAGCTTGATTATGGCCACGATAAGGTCGGCATTTCCATGCCAGCTGAACATATAGTCTATCGCTGAAGTATCCTGAAGCGCAAGCCTCCTATAGACTTCCTTCGAGAAATGGGTCAGAAGTACAAAAGGCAGATTGGGTCTTTCATGCTTCATTTCCGAAGCCATCCTGAACACTTCCTTGTCTCCCACATTGTACATGCACATCACCATATCGATGCCGACCACCGTATTGAGGGCCTCACGCGCTTCTGCAGAAGTCTGGACCCACAGGAATTTAGGCGGATTGCTCAGATTGAGGTCTATATATTCCTTATAGATCTGGTTCTCGATCTGGCCGTCCTCTTCGAGGATGAAGGCGTCATAATTGCTGCAGATCATCAGGATCTTCCTGATCCTGAAATTGATGAGGGATTCGTGATCGGTCTGGATCAGCTCCTTCAGCATTACCGGTTCAACTGTATTCATATCGGGGATTATTTTCTTCTTCTGAATTCCGCCACCGTCACGGCTGTGGCTACCGCCGCATTGAGTGATTCCGAGCCTGGCTGGTCCGCAGGGTATGGAGGAATATAGAGACGGTCGGAAACAAGCTCGGACATCCGCTCTGAAATACCCTCCGATTCGTTTCCGGTCACTATCATCACAGGGCAGGATTTACCCGTATCAAGGTCCATTTCATACATATTCCTGCCGTCCAGGAATGTTCCATATACCTTTCCTTCTCTGTCAAGGACGGCTTTGGAGAGAGCAGGAAGATCCACATAATGCATCCTTACCCTGAAGATAGCGCCCATGGTTGACTGCACAACCTTCGGATTGAAAACATCCACGGTATCATTCTCGGCAAATACGGCATCGATGCCGAACCATTCGGCTATCCTCAGTATCGTGCCGAGGTTTCCGGGATCGCGTATGGTATCCAGACCGATGAAGAGACCACCCTTGTCAAGAAGGGCTCCAAGCCTCGAAACATCATCGACATATATGTCTGAAGGCTTGCGCACAACGGCAAGTGCCGGGGACGGGGAGGAGAGGGAGGAAATGCGCTTCATGGCTTCTTCGCCGATCTCTGCCTTCCTGTAAACAGCCTCTACCTTATATGATGATTTCAATGCCTCTTCCACCATCTTTTCACCTTCGACGACAAAAAGCCCGCTTTCATCACGGAATTTCTTCTGTTGCAGCGACTTGATGCGCTTTATTTCATTGTTAGATATAAGTGCCATATCTATATTGCTTGATTTGGGGCCCCAAATGCCGGAACAACCGTACCGGACAAGACCCACAAAGTTATCAAATATTCACAATTATTTTGGCTAAAATTTTGAGAAAAGGACAGATTAAGATAAATTTGCGTGATTTATGTCTGATGAAGAAACTCACCGTCATATCCTCGATAATCATGACCGCCTATGCGGCGGTTTCCTGCAGTACCACGAGAGTATTGCAGGACGATCAGTACAGACTATCTAAAAACAAAATTGAAGTAACCAACAACAAACGATTCAATGTCAACCAGTTGCAGCCATACATCCAGCAGAAGCCGAATTCATATTTCATCTTTGGCTGGAATCCGTTTCTCAATGTCTATAACTGGTCAAACGGAAAAGGGAAGGCCTGGGACAAGCTCGTCCAGAAGATAGGAGTCGCTCCTGTCGTATATGATTCCGAACTCGTGGAGAGTTCAATAACAAACATGGAAAACCACCTTAAGTACCTCGGCTACTACGATTCTGATGTGGAAAGCAGCATCAAGGTCAGGCGAAGGAAGGTGAACGTCACCTATAAGGTCACTCTCGGAAAGCGCTATCCCATCACAGATATAGTCATGGATCTGCCTGAAAGGGGAGAGTTCGCTCATGACTTCCTTAAAGACACAGCGGCAATTACTGTCAGGAAAGGGGACTATCTTTCAGAGTCAGCCCTCGAAGCCGAAAGTGAAAGGGCAGCCAATGTAATCAGAGACCAGGGATATTACACATTCAGCAAGAACCACTTCTTTTTTGAAGCCGACACTCTGAGCGTGCCGGGAAACGCACTGCTGAAGATGACGGTAAACGAATATACACGTAATGAGAGTCCTCTTCTCGCTCAGCCGATCAGGAAATTCTATTTCAACGAGGTCAACATCTCATACCCGAGGAGCATGAAGATAAGGGAGAAGGTTCTGCGCGAACTCAATACCATCGTTCCTGGGGAGCAGTACAGCCCCGAGACCGTGAACAACACCTACAACAGACTCTCTTCGCTGAGGATGTTCAGCAGTGTGAACATCGGAATGACTCAGGTGGATACCAATCTCGTCAACTGCGAAATTTCCTTGGCACAGTCAAAGACCCAGGGCTTCAAGATCAATCTCGAAACTTCTTCCAATTCTTCGGGACTGCTCGGCGTTTCGCCCCAGTTGTCATATTATCACAAGAATATATTCAGGGGCGGAGAGTGGCTCAACCTCAGTTTCATGGGCAATTTCCAGTTCAAGATAAAGGACGACATCCGTTCCAATGAGTTCGGAGTATCCGGAGGTCTGAGTTTCCCTAAGTTCTTTCCGCTGCCATACAGATTCTTTGACGGGGCTATCCCGCGTACAGAGATCAACATCTCATACAACTATCAGGACCGTCCTGAATATACAAGAAACATATTGTCAACCACTTACGGATACAACGGAAACCTCGGCAACCGTTTCTTCTATCAGGCATATCCGCTTCAGCTCAACATAGTGAAACTGCTGAACCTCGATCCTGATTTCTATGACACTCTGGCGGATGATCCGTTCCTGAGAAACGCATATCAGGACCATTTTGACCTCGGTTCCGGAATGACTCTGTATTATACCACCAATGCCGAAAGCGTACCTAAGGAGACCTATTTCTACTCTAGGTTCCAGTTCGATATTGCCGGAAACATGCTAAGCCTGTTCAAGCCGGTGATGCGAAAAGACTCCAACGGAGCAGGAATGCTCTGGAACACGCCTTTCTCCCAGTTCGTAAGAGCCGAACTCACTTTAGGCAGGACATGGATCTGGGGCAAGAACTCCGGGCAGTCGCTTGCGACAAGACTCGTGGCAGGTGCCGGATACGCATACGGCAACTCCAACGCCCTCCCTTTTGAAAAGCATTTCTATGGAGGCGGCGCAAACGGCCTCAGAGGATGGCAGGTCAGGACAGTCGGTCCGGGAACATCACCGATGGACAGCACTTTCGTCATTCCAAACCAGACCGGAGACATGAAGCTTGAAGCAAACATCGAATACCGTTTCGACATGTTCTGGAAAGTTGCAGGAGCCGTTTTTGTCGATGCCGGTAATGTCTGGACTCTGAAGGATGACGGATCAGCCACAGGCAAGGAATCCATGTTCAGATGGAACACCTTCGGTCAGAGCATCGCGATGAACTGGGGAGCCGGCCTAAGGCTCAACTTCGGTTTCCTTATCCTCCGTCTCGACCTCGGCATGAAGATTCACGATCCCGCCCGCACCCAGAAATGGGTTAATCCTGCCGACTGGCTCAAACGTGACAATTACGCCCTTCATTTCGGTGTCGGGTATCCGTTCTAAAGAGGATTGCTGACGCGAATGCCGCGGCGCTGATGCGCCTTCCCAAGCCTTGCCTTTAGAACGGATACGTGTTCAAGGCACACTACCACGTCTTACCCCCATTCACTGCGTGACAGCCCCGAGGGGCATGCCGCCAAGGTTTCTCCATGAAAATAGGCCATTCCATGGAGAAATGCGGCGCAAACAGCGGCTTCTCCACCAAAAGGGCAGTTCTGATGGACAAAACACGAATTCAGATTCAACAAGGAAGCTAAGGAAGAAAAGGAAGAGTATTCGTAACATATGCATATATATCTGAAGCAATACCCCAATGAGTGTTGTTTGTCAGAAATAATTTCATAACTTTGTCCAATCCTTTGAGAGACATCAAAGGATTACATATTGAAAGTGTTTTCGCACTGTCCTTCTAAGAAAATGTGGAAGTTTTCATTACAACGGGACGAGACGGACAACACTCATTCTTGTTTAGATCATGGCAAGGCATGCTGTTCTAATCAGTATGCCGGTACTCCATATCTATTCGAGTGTGGGGTATTGCATCGTTATCGTTGTAAAGGTCTTTCCACAACCTTCTTGGAGATAGCGGATCAGCCTCACACTTTCTTTTTATAACTTAACCATACTATTGAGGCTGGAGTATTGATGGATAAGACACAACATCATTAATCCATAATTATGAAAGCAAAAACATTTATTCTTGCGTCAATCCTGCTGGCTGCTATATCATGCAGCGAATTTGACGACACCCTCATCTGGGAAGAACTCCGGGACCACGAAGAGCGCATCACCAATCTGGAGAATCTATGTAATACAATGAATTCCGACATCAAGGCCGTACAGTCTCTGATGACTGCGCTGAAGAATAGAGATTACATCAAAAGTGTCACTCCAATAATTGGTAGAGAAGATAAGGAGATCGGCTACAAGATTGTCTTTAACGATTCTGATCCTATTATAATTTACCACGGAACGGACGGAAAGGACGGAGAAGACGCCCCTGTAATCAGCATACAGTATCTTGACGGAAGATACTACTGGGCACAGACTATAGATGGAATCACATCCTGGCTTTACGACAATGACGGCAATCTGGTACCGGCTGAAGGACAGGATGCCGTCACCCCTCTCATGAAAATTGACTCTGACGGTTACTGGATAGTCAGTTACAATAATGGTTACACGTATTCCCGACTGCTCGATGAGGACGGAAATTTTGTAAGAGCAGAAGGACGTGATGGAAATGACGGAAGCGATGCAGAATCCTTCTTCGAATCCGTCGAAGCGACAGAGGATGAAGTAATACTCATTCTCGCAGATGGCACAGAGATAATCATACCGCTGGGAGGTACTCCTTTACGAAAAGCAGTAGATCTCGGCTTGAGTGTAAGGTGGGCATCATACAACCTCGGTGCCACATCACAGACAGAATTAGGAGGATTATATTTCTGGGGGGATCCGACCGGAACAGCCGGATATGGATTCACAGCCCCTTCAGTCACAAATATTTCAGGAACCGAATACGATACAGCACGTGCGGAATGGGGAGGGACGTGGCGACTGCCTACCAAATCAGAGCAGATTGAGCTCGTACTTGACTGCACATGGACAAGGGCAACGATAAATGGAGTATCAGGAATGAAAGTGACCGGATCCAACGGAAACTATATTTTCCTACCACCGACTGGAGTTGGATTCCCGTCAGACGGGATGTCATTTAGTAGAGAATACGCGACATCAGGCTATTTCTGGGTCGGCGAGTCCTATATTGAAACTTACGGCCACATGGCGTACTGTTTCTATTATGACGATGAAACATGGTACTACAACGGCAGTTGGAATGCCGATTTCATAAAGATGGCTATCAGGCCGGTAAAATAAAAAGGTGATGAAAGAGTTGAATTATTATGAAAATCCTCAGGTTGAATTTCACGAGATCCAATCTGAAGGGCCGCTATGCTGGAGCGGTATAGAAGAATTGGATGAAAATCAAGGTACCTGGGGATGGTAACCTATTATCTCATCCTGAGCAAAGTGCAGAATCTTTAAACCGATAATAATCACAAGCCATGAAAAGAATAACTTTATTTTTAGCGATAACCGCAGCTCTCATCGGCTGTCAGGAAACACTTACAAACACTGAAGTGCAGGAAAATGCGGAATCATTCGAAGCGATGGTCGAGGGCTTCGAGGACAAGACAAAGACGACGATGACCGATGAAAGGAATATTGTCTGGTCAGAAGGAGACCGCATAGCGATTTTCCAAGGCAGCAATGTCGCAGACAAATATATTCTGAAAGACGAAGCGGCCGGCACCGGCAAAGGCGAGTTCACCCTTGAGAGTGACGAGAGCGAAGTCAACGGAGACTTCACATCCGGTATGGAAATCAGGACCAACATAGCTTTATACCCATATTCTGATGATCTGACCTGCACTGACATCAGCATAAGACTCAACGATTCGGAAGAACTGAAAGCCTACAAGATAGAAAACATCACACTTCCATCAGTTCAGGAATATGTTCCTGAAAGTTTCGGCGAGGGTACTTTCCCTATGGTGGCGGTAACAGAGACCATGGCTGACCATAAACTTAACTTCAAAAACGTCATGGGCGCCATCAAGTTGCAGTTGAAAGGAACACAGATTGTCAAGTCCATCAAAATCGAAGGAAACAACAATGAAATCCTGTCAGGAGCAGCATCCATCACAGCTTATGTCGATGATCTTCCTCCTGTCATTAAACCCACCGATGCGACCGCAACGTCCGTGACACTCGACTGCGGCGACGGAGTTTTGCTCAATGAATCAACTGCAACAGACTTCATCATCGCCCTCCCTCCTGTGCTTTTCAGTCAGGGCTTCACGGTAACTGTGACAGATGACGCCTCGCAGACCTATACAATTGAGACAAGTGTTGCCA
>CAYXMV010000090.1:0-8953 GCA_964466235.1 uncultured Muribaculaceae bacterium
TAGAAGTTATAAACGTCATTGCTGAGGCTCTCAACTGCGACGCTATGGCTCTGACTGAACAAGTAATATCAAACGATAAACAAATCAAAGCAGTGAAGGTAGCCTTTGACAAGCTGGCGGTCGCCGCCTGACGGGCTAAAATTCACTTGCGAAACTTAAGGTAGTTATAAACCTATGGACTTTCAGTCCATTAGTAATTTAGTTGAATAACATTTTTGTTAAGGTTATGTGAGCTGCATGACCACGCCATCCATAGGGGCAATTCTGACCTCTATCACCTTTCCCGGGTACATATCTTCGGTGACAGGTATCCCCATCCAGTCGAATGCATGGTCCGGAATGACGATCTGCATCCGTGATTCTCGCTGAGAGAAGTTTGCGGCGATGAGAAGCGTATGATCGTCGTAGTCTCTGAGGAAAGCGAAATGCCTGTTTCTGTCGAATCCGTCCGAACTGAAGTTGCAATAGCAGAGGTCGTATGTAGTGCCTTTGCCGATTGCTTCGTCCGATGCGGCAAAACGTGTTATGCCGGCGAAACGGCAGAATATATCCGCTTCTTCATCTGTCAGCCCCGCAGCCGCGACCTTCTTCGGGTCGAGTGTCTTGTATTCGCCGGATGCAATGAGTTTTCTGAGCCTGCGTACGGAGGCTATGCTCCACCAGTCGAAGATTGTAGTGCGTCCGTTAAGTCCGCTGAATCCTTCTTCTTCCATGCCCTTCTCCCCCACTTCTTCTCCGAAATATATCATGAACGGGGCCGTATTGAGGCAAAGCGAGACATAGAGGGGCGCAAAGGTGTTGTGTGCATCCTTTCCGAAGAAATCAGATGCAAATCTGTGTTCATCATGATTTTCAAGGAAATTGAGCATATATGGCTGGAGGTCGCTGAGGAACTGCCAGTTGCGTGTCAGTCCGGTCGCAGACTGCCAGAGCTCAACGGGCATTCCGTTGTCATCGACATTCTTCTCCACCACCGTACGCATCGTATCGTATAGCCCGGATTTATCATATAGATAGTCAAATCCTACGTTGCGCACATATTCGCCGTAAAGGTCCTTTTTATATACTTCTGCAATGAATATTACGGTAGGGTTTGCCTTCTTCACTTCTGCAATCGCCCATTTCATGAATTCCGGAGGTACGAGTTCCACCATGTCGCAGCGGAAGCCGTCAACACCCTTCCCTGCCCAATAAAGCAGGATGTCAAGCATCTTGTCCCATGTGGCCGTATATGAGTCTCCGTAATTTATCTTGACCGTCTCGTACCAGTCGTTCATGCCAGGATTCGGACTATAGCAGTTGTTTCCCGTGGCCATGGCAGGGCATTCGTGATATGGCTTCATGCCCTCAGGCGCTTCATTCGGAAGTACCAGACACTGTCCTGGATAGTAATAGAAGTCATTCTCTGATTTCCAGTGAACCGACTTGTCGTCGTCGCCGCCGAGGACGGGATGGCCCGGAACAGGATTGACCTTGCCGTAATCTCTTGACACATGGTTCGGAACGAAATCTATTATCACTTTCAGGCCGGCTGCATGCGACCTTTCAATAAGCTTCTCGAACTCATCCATCCTTTCTTCCGGATTGTCGGCGAGATACGGATTGACATCGTAATAATCGCATATTGCATAAGGTGAGCCGGCCTTTCCCTTGACGAACTGAGGGTGCGAAGGCATGCAGCCCTGCTCCGATTCCTGTGTAGAATGTCTCAACACTCCGGTAAACCATACGTGGCTGCATCCGAGCCATTTCAGGTATTCGAGGGTCGCTGCGTCGATGTCAGAGAACTTTCCAGTGCCGTTTTCAGAAAGATTTCCGTTCTGTACGGGGTTTTCATTGTCATTTCCCCAAAGACGCGGAAGCATCTGGTAGATTATTGGTTTTGAAATCATTATGTCGTGAAATTTTGTTTTGCTGTCATCATTTCGAGCCTGACAGGATGTCAGACCGAATTCCGGCGCGAATATACGACAAATAAAATGCCGCCCCAAATCTAATTGGGGCGGCCGGGATATTTCTTTCTTCCTTTTATCAATTATGAGATTGTAGTAGTAACATTTGTACCATCTTTATTTACGGTTACCTGACCTGCTGGTGCTACAAATGTTGGCTCAATGGTAGTTGTCACAGTACCGGCCGCTGTGAATAAAGAGCCTACAATGTTGGTTCTATAGTTTGCTTTGATAGGTACTGCGGCAAATTTATGGGTGACATCTTTAGTTTCGGTGGTACCGTATGTTATTTCGAAATCAGCATTTACAGTTGGGGTAGCACCTGTACTTCCGGATGGAAGGAGGTAATTCATTGATAAATATGTATAGCTGACATTCCCAACGGTAATGAGTTGTTCTGTAGGGAGTACGGTTGAGACAAATGTAATATCCTGAGAGCCGCCTCCGATTCCTGTTGTCGCATCGAATGTTTCAGCAAGTCCTGAAACCTGGATCTTTGTAGAATTTACAGAAATTTGACCTACTGATGACTCTGACATATCGTCTGTTCCGAAGTTCAGCTGTCCAAATGGACGTTTGAGAGTTACCGAGAGCGATTTATTACCTTCGATCGCTTCTGTTATGTAATTGCCATAAAAAGCGTCCATTGATTCCTGATTGCCCGCAGGATTGCCGGCTGAATCAGCATTAAGCTTGCTATATTCTATAATGATATTATTCAAGTCATTCCATTGATATACTTCGTTGGCATCATTTACAGCCCAGAACACGAATGAATATATAGCTCCTCTTACCAACTGGAAATTAAATGTTGCTCCAGAGTCACCTATTGAAGTGGCCTGTTCTGCGATTTTTGTCTCGAAACCTTCTGACCAGATTTCAAAATACACTTTATTTACCATGGTGCCGTCACCATAGGCCTTGGTATTGATACCATCAGGAAGCTGAACAGTGACAGTTACCGGAGTGTCGGCATTGCTGAGGTCGTAAGGATTGACCTCTTTCTGGCATGAAGCTGCGAGTGCAAGTGCTGCCGAAGCAAGCACGAAGCTCATAATCTTTTTCATAATGTGTTAATTTAGTTGTTTGTATTTATATTATTAATTATCAATTTGTTATATCTTGATGTTTACTTCCCCTTCAAAGTTCGGATCGATACTGATTCCTCCCTCCCCTGCAGCCTGATCTCCTGTCAGCTTGATGTATGTCAGTATGTCTCCGGATGAGCTCATGACGGTATCTTTCGAGACAGGAATCTCGACCGGCGCAGTCGTAATGAGAGTGGTGTCCTTGTCATATACTGAAATGGAAGCCCTGATGCTCTTCTGATCCTTTTTGATGAATATATGGTCAAATCCGAGCAGAGCCTCATTTTCATTGAGCGGCTTTATCTTGGACCAGAACGAGACTCCGAACTGTCCGTCGATAGGTGTATTCCCGTTGAGAAGATCAATGGAAGTATAGAAGAGATCCGGCTCGTATGTTATCTTTATCAGATAGTCATCGAGATTTACTTCGCTTCCGGTGCCGGCCTTTGTGTCATTCTTCCTGTTCTTCATCCTGTTGACGAATTTGGAAAGATCGCCGGATATTATGTGGTATTTTGCGAGAACACGGCTAAGGGATATGGTATCCGAGACGACCGGCATGTCCTCTGCGTATCTGATCACTTCCACTACCGATGAGCCGACGAAAGCCTCTTTTTCATCAGTGTTGCCGTGGTATCCGTCGCAGTTGAGACACAGGTCTGTAAACTGTGTAGTATTGAAATGGTTATCTTCAGTGGAGTCCTGAGGAACATAGTCCGCCCACGCGTAGAACATGTATGTCCCTTCGTCGATTTCTATGCTTACAGTATTGTCCAGTGACGCTATTTCATCTTTCGTGAAGATGAATTCGGCCGCGGCTTCCCGGCTGAAGCTGCCGTTCTTGAGAAGCCTGAATGCCTGGATGACATATCTGATGTCGTGTCTGTCCGAATTGATGTCGCTTTCGTTAAGGACAGGATGTCCGGAGGTCACCGTGCGCTCCATCTTGAAATGCAGATCGAGGGTTGCTCCGGCAGGAACGGGCACAGGATAATCATAGATGCACGAAACCGCCATCAGCAGGAACACCATAATCGCTGTCATGTTGCTCAACCGTTTCATCTGCGACCTCCTTTTCTCATGCTGAAGCTGTATGTCAGCGAAAGCGACACATTGTCTATTCCATAATAGAACTTCCGTGCCTCCCGAACTGCATACGGTCCGTTATGCTCATTGTAGAACCTGTCGTGGACAGCATAATATGCACCTCCGCCGATTCCGATTTCAAGTCCCCAGCCGCTTCTTTTGCCGAGTGGGACGCGGTAGCCCGCATTGAAACCGGCGCCGACGGTAGGCTTGGCATATCCGCAGTTCTGATAGCGCCAGTTGCCTCCGAGAGCCATATTGTACCATGCAATCCCGGCGTGGACGCCGAAATACAGACCTCCGGTCTTAGGAATATGGAATCTGACTTCAGGCTGAGCTACGAGGCCTTTGAATCTGAATGTCTCGCTGTACAGCTGCCAACCTGAGTAATAGAACGGAAAGTTCAGGGAAATATTGTCGGAAACATCGAACTCAAATCCGAGGTTGGCAACGCCGAGAGCAAGCCCTGCGACATTGGTCTTGATGCTCATGTTCCTGTCATCTTCGTTGTAGGTGACTTTTGGTCGGTCCTGCCTCTTTTCTGGCTGCGGTCTTGATTTTTTTCCGGTCTTTTCAGGTTCTGCCGAGGCGTAGCCGTATTTTTCAGGGTGAGTCTGCGCGTTGATCGGGGTGTTCTGATATTTGTCGGTATCCGATGCTCCGCGTCGTATTTTTCTCAGATACTTCTTTGGTGTTTCGTCGAGAGCAACGACATATTTGTGTCCTTTATGCCTTTCGACTTTCAGGAACGGTACTTCTTGCGGCCAGATGAATCGGACGAAATCAAGTCCGTCCTCATAATATTCCAGTCCGCTTATGACATCTTCATCTTCAGGGAGTTCGACAGGGGCTATGTGGTCAGAGAAATCAAGCTTCACAGTCATCCGGTACGTCCTCAGTTCGGGGAAGAGATATTCTTCCATATAACGGTAAGTGTGGCCGCCGTCTATGGCTTTCAGTCTGTCGATCATTTGAGGACCTCCCTGCCCTATGATCTGGAGCACTCTTGCCTTGTCGAAAATCTCCGTATCATTCAGAATGAGCTCACGGAGCTGCGCCATTCCGTCGTCCGTTGGGCTGAATGCTATCTTATATTCCGGGAAATCAAGATTTCTGCGGATTTCGTTCCGGAAGCTTATCCTTCGCATTTCCGCGAGTCTTTTGTTGAATGTGGCGCTGCCTTCCGGTGAAGCGGAACCTTCTGTTTCTATTCCTATGATGTCAACTCCGGGAATCTGCTGCATGGTCTCGATCCATCTGAAGAATTCTTCTTCGTTCTCCCTGTTAGAGCTGAAATTCCTGTCGTATTCTGCACTGCCATTACGGAAATACAGGGTCAGGGTTTTGTCAAACTCCTGAGCCATAGCGTTTCCGCAGCAGAGCAGCGTTAGAATTATCGACAGAAATCGTTTCTTCATAAGTGGATTATACGCAATTAAGCGCGTAAATTTAGGGTTATTTCCTTGAAATTACAATTTTTTGTTAACTTTTGTGTTAAAATTTGTAACATAATTGTTATATGATTAGGGACTGTTATTCCTCAAATGACGAGTTTAGGGACGCATTCTATGCTGTTAAGAAGGGCGTGGAGTATGCTGGCGCGACTACCGAAACCATAGAGCTGACCAGACCGTTCGCCCAGGTGAATGTGGCTACTTCTGACCTTGCGGAAGTACTTCGTCAGGGAGAAAGACCTGTGAAGTCCACTCTTACCGTTACCAGATTGGCAGATAAATTTGACTTATTCACCGGTACAGCATCTGCTTCGCAGGATGTGACTGCATCTTTTACCGCAGCATACATACCCGGTATCAACGAACTGAATAAGGCGACCTACACTGTGGCTAACGTGGACAACCTGACCACAGGAGGCAAGGATTACAATTATCTTGCTATGGCATATGTGCTCGTTCCTGGTGGAAAAGATGCTACTTCTGTGTCAGATCTGACAACCGTGGTTACATATGATTCAGGCATAACTACGACTGTAAGCTATGAAGGCGCCACTCTTCAGCAGAACCGCCGTACAAATCTCATAGGACAGCTGCTGACGACATCAGCTGACTATGAAATCATTGTTGATGAAGAATTCGTTAAGCCTGACTATGATTACGAATATGAAAATGTAACAACCGTAGAAGAGGCCAATTCCGTGTTTGCGTCAGGAACCACAACTTCTGTAAAGATTGAAACTCCTATCACAGAGGATGCTACGATCAAGCTTCCGCTTTCTGCAGGTGAGACCACGGTCATTCTTCCTGAAATTGAAAACAACTCTGTCATCACCTTTACTTACCCTGAAGGAGCGACTGAAGAAGAAAGACCGGAGGTCCTCAATATTTCTGCACCGGAAAATGCTAACATTGTTCTTGATGTCGAGAATACGACAGTATATATCAACGGAAAGCTTCAAGATGTCACATCTAAAACAGCAGATCAGACTCTTTATGTTACCGCAGGAACAGTCGTTGAGAACCTTACCGTTGTAAAGGGCAATGTCAGAATAGAGAAAGGAGGAGTCGTAACGAAAATCTGCCTTGCTGATGACGCTGGAAACATAACAGTAAATGTATATCTTGGCGAAGGTGTAGAGAAGCCAGAGGTTGCAGAAGATGATGCTGATCAGATCATTCTGATTCCATTTGCAACCCCTGAAGAAGGAACAGATAAAACTCTCGCAGAGCAGGTTGCTGAAATTAACTACGGCAAGATAACTCTGACAGAAGATGTAGTTCTTACCGAAACTCTTACCATAACCGCAGGCAAGGAAATCATTCTCGACCTCAATGGCAAGACCATATCAGGAACAGCGACAGAAGCATCTGCATCGAATCTCATAACAGTCAAGGGTGGAGCAAATCTTAGTATCAAGAATGGTACTGTCACATTTGCCGCTACCACACCTGATACCGAGTGGGGAGGAGAAGGACAGCCTGAATATCCTGATTATGCGAATAACGCAATCCGCAATGAGGGCGTCTTGACAATTGAAAACGCAACAATTGAAAATAAGACAAAGAGAGGTGGAGCTTCTTATGTAATTGACAATTACGCCGGTTCAGAACTGACAGTCAATAATGGTAGCGTAATAACCCAGTCCGGTGGAGATGTCGCAATCAGAATGTTCAACAGCAGCGAAACATCAATTGATGTGACTATCAACGGAGGAACTGTCACCGGATACCGTGCCATATGGATACAACTGGCCGGCAGCAATACAGCTGTCTCACCAGCTATGAATGTCACCGTAAATGGTGGTAGTCTCAACAGTTGCGACCCAAAGTATAATATGGCTATTTATTCATATAGTTACGGTAACGACATGAAGGATGTAAACATCGAGATCAACGGTGGTACATTCAATGGAGATGTCGCTCTCACCGGTGGCAGCAACAAGACCAACATCGAAACTGTAGCAGTTTACGGCGGTACTTTCACTGGTCTGTACAGTTATGGAGATGATGCAAAAGCATCAGATTCAATAACAATCAACGGAGGAACATTCTCTACATTCGATGTCCTGACATATATGAGTGAAGGAGAGAAGGCTACATTCAAGCTTGATGATGGCAGAACCATTGTTATCGATGACATCGATGCCACCACAAAATATGTCACGAATCTTGAAGAAATGAAGAATGTCCTGACAGCAGCCGGAGCTGCCGGAGCAGGCAACACCACCATTCACCTCATGACAGACATCGACATGACCGGCAGCGATTGGTCTCCAATTGCTGTTGACGGATACCATGGTGCAGATGTCGTGACAATTGAAGGACACGGTTCAACTATTACCGGACTGAAGGCCGGGCTGTTCAAAGGGGGCTTTGCCGGTGGTTCAGGTATAGTCATCAAGGATCTCACAATCTCTGATTCCGAGATTGTAGCAGATAACGATCAAGGTTATGGCGCATTTGTGGGGTGTGCAGACTCTATGGATGAGATAACGCTTGAAAATTGTCACCTTGTCAATTCAAGCATAATAACACCAAATGACGGTGCTGCTGAATCTAGAATAGGAGGCCTTATCGGATGGACAGCCGGATACAATAATCAAAATGATGGTCCTGTTGACTCATACATCACAATTAAGAATAGTTCGGTCAAAGGATGTACACTTAAAGGTTACGGATCTATCGGAGGTCTTGTAGGACATTCCGGTGCAAATGCAGCAACTTATACAATCATTAAAGATTGTGTCGTATCAGACAACAAATTGATTTCGACAGATAATGACGATTGGAGAGTAGGCGTGGTTGTAGGTACTGCAAATAATGGTCAGACCACAATATCCGGAATTACAGAAAGCAACAACACGCTTGAACAGACAGGCAAGACAGCTCCGACAGGAGAAAAGAGAAATTACTACGGAAGATTTGTTCCTTCAGGGACAGGAATATTGACGATAGACGGAACAGCAATTTCTGAATAAAGCATATTATGAATAAAAGCAGACCGGACTGGGAAATCCCATCCGGTCTGCCTTTTTAACAGAAAATGTTATTTCGAAATTACTCTTCCTGGAATTTTGTACATCCTGTAACTTTGACCAGATTGAAATATGCGCTGCTGTCAGAGTCAACCCAGACTGCATTCACAGAATCCGCTGCTACTGCAGTAATATCTATATCTGCTACAGTGATATCTGCACCTGCGGCAGACTTGACGAGAATCGCTGCCTTCTCTGTTTTGAACGTAACGTTCTTAACTGGCCCCTTGATTCGTCCCCAAAAATGTTGTCATATCGAATTATTCGCTTGAAAAAGTGTATTAGAGTCTTGTTTATTCGGTAGGAAAAGTGTATTTTTGCACTCGGACTAATACGCA
>CAYXMV010000091.1:0-8889 GCA_964466235.1 uncultured Muribaculaceae bacterium
GGTTGTACAGGTCGTCCGAGATGTCCACCTTATAATAATGAGGGTTGATCAGACGTCTCTCGCTCGGGCTGAAATGCATCAGGGTGTCGTTGTAATAGGCCTTTTTCTCTGCCAATGTGTGATGTACCGCGCACCTTCTTCCGTTCTCCATCACAAGGTGCTGAAGAGTCCTCACCTTGTACTCGCCGGCCTCGAAGGTCTTGCTCTTGTAGCGGTCGTATTCGTCGCATACAGTGAATGTCTCTCCGGCCTCTATCCTGCGGCTGAGCTCGTCTCCACGCAGACATGTTACGTCAACCTTGAAGATTTCCCCCTTTACGGGGTCGTCTATCATGATCCTGTATGTGATCTGGAAACCGGGGTTTATAAGCTTGATCTTGTCCTCGGAACGCTTGAGCACGCCTTCACCGTCTATCTGTACGAGCTTATAGACGTTTCCGAAGCAAGGTGCGGCCTTGCTCGTGGCTATGGCATCACCTACTCCATAAGAATCGATGCATGCTCCCTGCCGTTCGAGATCCGTGATGAGGTATTCGTCCAAAGAGTTGGTGGCGAATATCTTGCAGTTCCGGAATCCGTTCCGGTCGAGTATCTGACGGCATTCTGCGGACAGATATGCAAGGTCTCCGCTGTCTAACCTTACTCCGTATCCCGGGCCGTAGCTGTCGTCTATCCCGTTTTCACGGAAGGCCTTCATGGCATTGAGCACTCCGCAGCGGAGTGTGTCGTATGTGTCTATGAGAAGTATGATGGGCTCGTTCCTGTGGGTCTTTATATATGTGTCGAAGGCCTTGTGCTCTCCTTCTACGCTGCTTCCGAATGCCGTCACGAAGCTGTGGGCCATTGTTCCGGTCGAGCCGTAGTCGAACATAGCTCCGGTAAGGATGTTGGATGTCGCACTGCAGCCGGCTATTATCGCAGCCTTCGCTCCGTATGTCGCCGCCCACGGTCCGTGTGCCCTTCTCGAACCGAATTCGCTGACCGGACGGTTGGTGGCCCTGCAGACTCGTGATGCCTTTGTGGCGACGGCCATCTGGTGGTTCATTATGCAGAGCATAGGGGTTTCAAGGACCTGAGCCTCGATGAGGGGACCTTCGACTATGATGATCGGCTGGTTCGGGAAAACGATTTCGCCTTCGCGCATGGCATAGATCTTTCCGGTGAACTTCATTGCCGAAAGATAGCCTCTGAATTCAGCGTACTCATCTCCCGGCAGGAACTTCTCGAAAAATGACGGATCCATCTTTCCGAGCCCGTCTATCATCTCGATTACCTCGTCTGTGCCGCTGACCACAGCCCAGTTGTTGTTTTCAGGGGCTTTTCTGTAGAAAAGGTTGAATACGGCAGTCTGGTCTTTCATTCCGCTGTCGTAGAACGACTTTCCCATCGTGTATTGGTACTTGTCGGAGCAATATGCATTATTCAGCATCTCTGAATTCTTTATGTAAGTGATGTGTATCATTTTAAGTGAAGGTAGAAAATGTTGTGATAAAGTCCTTTTTGCATCTATTCTCCTTTCTCATCGGTCACATGGCCCGCTATGTCCCGTCTCCGTAAGAAGAAAATATACTGAAAATAACTTTTAAACTGCAGCAACTTATTTTTTACGCGTCACTAAATCATACAAAAGTAATCTTTTTTCGCCAACAATTTCGTAAATTCGCAAATAATTGACTTTTCTGCATGTTGAAATGTATAGATATAATGGACTGTTTGAATTTTTGTCATTTGAGATCTTCGAGCAGATCTGAGGAAGATAGCGGTGCTGTCTGACAAAAGAGACAGGGAAAATATGCCGAACCTCATAAATGAGAAATACGCTTTTTCCCAATAAATTTAAACAGTTTCTTATATTGATAAAGAGTTATGTGTATGATCAAGTTGAAAGAGTTGTTCAGGGCTTCGTTCGGAACGGAAGTGGAATCGGTGCAGCCGATTTCAGGTTCGGGAAGCAACAGGAAATATTACAGGATGACCTCAGGAGGGCAGTCATGTATCGGAGTCGTGGGCACGGATGTGGCTGAGAACGAGGCGTTTGTCGTTGAGGCCCGCCATTTCCTCAGCCTCGCGCTGCCTGTGCCTGAGGTGTTTGCTGTGTCTGATGACATGTCTGCATATCTTCAGTCCGATCTCGGGGACCTCATTCTTTACGATATGGTTGCTCAGGCGCATGAGTCTGGCTTCACGCCGGAGTTGGAAGCCCTGCTCTGCCGCACTATGGCGATGCTTCCGCGTATGCAGATAGGCGGGGCCTGCGGTCTGGATTTCGATATATGCTATCCTGAGCCTTCATTCGGCAGAAGGATGGTGATGTTTGACCTGAATTACTTCAAATACTGTTTCCTTAAGCCTTCCGGCATAGAGTTCAATGAAGTCAAGCTGCAGGAAGATATGGAGAAGCTGGCCGATGACCTGCTTGCCGCCGGAGTACTCAGAGGTAAGGACGGGAAGGTGTTCTCTGGGGATACCTTCATGTACCGCGATTTCCAGTCACGTAACGTGATGGTCAAGGATGGTAATCCATATTTTATTGATTTTCAGGGTGGAAGGCGCGGGCCGATTCATTATGATGTGGCCTCTTTCGTATGGCATGCGCGATCGAGGTATCCTTCCGAGCTTAAGGAAAGGATGGTGGATGCCTATCTTGATGCTTTGGCGGAATATATGGATGTGGATCAGGCAGAGTTCATCCGTACCTTGAATATGTTCGTGCTCTTCCGCACTCTTCAGGTTCTGGGGGCATACGGTTTCAGAGGCTGGGTAGAGGGAAAGACAAAATTCGTCACATCCATTCCGTCTGCAGTTGAAAGTTTGAGGGAGCAGCTCGCGTCTTTGGAACTCTCTGCTGCCTATCCTTGTCTGTATGAGGTGCTTACGCAGCTTGTGAGGCTCCCGCGTTTCACTTCTGCCGCTTCGGACTATGAAGGCCTGACGGTCACTGTATATAGTTTTTCCTTCCATAGGGGTATGCCACATGATCCTTCCGGGAACGGAGGAGGATATGTGTTTGACTGCCGCAGCATCCATAACCCGGGACGTTACGAGCCATATAAGAAGCTTACGGGAAGGGATAGGGAAGTGATTGATTTTTTGGAGAATGACGGTGAGGTTTTCGGATTTATGGACCATGTCTATGGAGTGGTTGACCCTCATGTCGAGACATACTCCCGACGCGGATTCCGCAGCCTGATGGTGAGTTTCGGATGTACCGGAGGTCAGCACAGGTCTGTGTATTGTGCTGAGCATCTGGCCGCCCATATCGCTGAAAAGTATCCTTCAGTCCGTGTCTGCCTCATTCATCGTGAGCAGCAGTAACATTTTATAATCATGTAAACCGTTGAAAGATGTACGACCGTTCCGCTGTTCAAAAAAGTCATTAAGTTCGAGATTATGAAAACTCTAATATTCGCAGCAGGCTTAGGAACCCGCCTGAAACCATTGACAGATACTCTCCCGAAGGCCCTCGTCCCGGTCTGCGGTAAGCCGCTGCTCGAGCATGTCCTTGAAAAACTGGCCTCATGCCGAAATCCAGAGACGGCTGCCCCTCTCTTTGACGGTTATGTGGTGAACGTACATCATTTCGCGGACAAGATAGAAGATTGGCTTTCGGAGCACGGACTTCTTGCAGAGCATGGGGGACAGGTCGAAGTGTCTGACGAACGTGAATGTCTCCTTGAGACAGGTGGTGGCATCCTTCATGCCCGTCCATATCTTGAGGGATGCGGCAGCTTCCTCGTTCATAATGTTGACATACTCTCAGATCTCGATATCCCATGGTTCGTATCCCGGGTCCGTCCAGATTCTGTCGCGACCCTCCTTGTCAGCGAACGCAAGACATCCCGCTATCTCCTTTTCGCTCCGGATACCATGAGGTTAGTCGGCTGGACCAATATCTCTACAGGCGAAGTCCGTTCACCGTATCCGGATCTTGATCCTTCCCGTTGCCGTGCAATGGCTTTTTCCGGCATACACATTCTTTCAGACGAAGTGTTCGACATTATGCAGTCATACGCTTCCGACCGCGGTCTGATCACCTCCGACGGAAATGCAGCACGTTTCCCTATAATGGATTTCTATCTTTCAGTCTGCAATACCTATAATATATATGGCGTTCCAGCCGATAATCTCAACCTGATCGATGTCGGCAAGCTCGATTCCCTTTCCCATGCAGAGTCCTTCATGATTTCTGCTGGCGCTTAAGTCTCTATGATATTCAGTTGATTGCCTGCCGACGCGCTATTCTGTAGCGGAAATCGGAGGGACCTCATCGCAGTTGCAAGGCGCACCCTCACGGTTCATAGGGATGGAGCGGAGTGTGACTATGGCTCCGGCAAGGAAAAGTACGCATGCTGCGATGATGCCGGCGTAAGCCCATGGACTCATGAGGTCTGCAAATGTATCAGCCTCTGCGAATGACGGTATGCGGCTGAAGATCAGGGCCATGGTGTTATTCGTAAAGTGCATCAGCATTGTCAGCTTCAGCGAGCCTGTCCTGTAATATACGTAACCGAAGAGGAGTCCGAGCAGGAATGCCGGCAGGGCCTGCCATGGGTTCATGTGAAGGACCGCAAAGAAGAGGGCTGATACAATGATTGCCCAACCCGGACGCATCTTTGTCAGCAACCCCCTCAATACCACACCTCTGCAGAGCCATTCTTCGAAGATCGGAGCAAATACCGACACTGCAATGAAGTTCAGGATGAGATTGCCTCCGGTCATGCTTTCCATGAGCTGCTCAAACCATTCCGGTGCTTCAGGGAGGAGAGCCGAAACCGGTTCTGCAACGAATGCTGTAGCTATGGTGGCTACGGAAACCATAAGGCTGATCCTCACCCCTCCGAGTCTGCCGAAATGGTCGTTGTCAAGGGCGAGACCGCTGCCGAATATGGATTCGTTGCGGCTTCTGCTACGTGCAAAAAGCATAGGCGGGATGAACATGACGGGATATGAGACCACTGTGCTCAATTCCGTTACGATGTCTGCCGGCAGGAAAAGCTGGAGAATGAGAACGACGATATTGCCGAGCACTGCTCCTATGAGGAACATTCCGAAGAGTGCGAACATGCCTCCGATGCCCGGAAGATAGTGTGAGTAATTCTTGAATAGTTTCATCTTGTGAAATACTTTCTGTTATCAGTTGGTATAAACCTCGTTGCGAGGGAATTTCTGGTCGAGATTTGCAGTGCCGAGACCTATGATTGCAAGGGCTGCTGCTGCCTGCTCCTGGTATTCAGGAATGCTTTCGGTGTAGGTGTCGCGCTCGGTGTGCCATGTTTCACGGTACTGGAAGTCGTAGCCCATGGCGTCGGTCTCACGCATTCCGACAGTCGGCACTCCCCGGATAGCGAATACGCTTGCGTCTGTTCCTCCGGTCGAGGTCGGGCGAGGACGCGGTGTCATTGCCGATACTGTGAACCCATAGTCTGGATATGCTTCGCGGAGAGGTCCGCTGATCATTTCGAATTCATCCACAAGGCTCGCAGAAACGCTGAAGCTTGTGTAGGCGAGTGGGCCTCCGTCGCGGTTGAACATGTTCGATATGCCGTCTAAACGTTCGGGATGAGCCTTCACCCATGCCTCGGCACCGAGAAGTCCGAATTCTTCACCACTCCTTTGTCATAAAGGGTACGGATAGGGACGGTCGTTGACTGGATGAATCCGAGTACTCCGGCGTCAACCATCTGGCGATACAGCACGCATGGCTCCGCACTCATCGGAAGCAGTGGCTCATCGGTACCTTCTGTACGCTTGCGCATGCTTATCTCACGGTTCCTGACACTGATTTTCTCATTCTCTTCCAGAGCTGCCGCGCGCTTCGCCTCCCCACCTTCAGAAGTGTCGATGGCCCATTCCGCAGCGTTGTCGTATGCGTCAGATCCCACAAGGCGGCCTCCGAAACGGTTGCTGAGCACATTCAGGTGCTCCATCGTCCTGTTGTCATTCAACGCCATGTCAACGATTTTCTCGACAGCCGCCTTCTGTGCGGCCATCGATACGGCTACTGTGAGTGCCGCCAGGGAAATGAGAAGTTTTTTCATGTCTATAATGTCAAGTTATACATTTACTCAAGTTTCGCAAGTCGTAAGATGTCTTGTATCTGAAAGTTGGAGATACTTGCGGAAGTCCGGTCATTTATATAAAGGTGTGGGGTATGTCCCGTTGTCGGCAAATTCCTGGAATTTTGCGACTACGCCTGGTCTGTCTTCCTTGAAGGTCACTCCGAACCATCGTGACGGTGTGCTGAGCACTTCGGTCTTTCCTGTACCGTCCTGGATCATGCAGTCTATAGCATAAGGGATATAGTACTCGGCCTTGAGCTCATTGATGTTCTTTTCGAGGAACTGCTCGAAGATGGCTGCACTCTTCTCGAAATAGTCAGGGGTAAAACCCCACATGTTCATAGAGCAGAGCGCCTTTCCGTCGAGCTCCACCTTTTCACCTGTGATGCTGTTCTCGCCATATACCTTTCCGTCGGCTTCACGAGCGATCTTGTGATGTTCCACGACTGTAGTGAGTGCTCCGTCGGCCGCAGTAGAGCATATACCTCTTGATACTCCGCCTGATTCCGAAAGGGTGTTCTCGAGCTGGAAGCCGACAAGACAATATTCTCCTGTCTTGCCCTCGTGTGCTCTGAGCCAGTCTCCGAGCACCTTGAACGATTCCTTGCCATAATAGTCATCTCCGTTGATGACAGCAAAAGGCTCCTTTACGGCTTCTGCACCCATAAGTACGGCATGAGCGGTTCCCCACGGCTTCTCACGCTCCGGATTGAGTGTGAAACGTGACGGAATCTTTGTGAGTTCCTGGGTCACGAATTCGAATACAAGAGGCTCTCCGTCAATGCACTTCACATTGCTGTACTTCTCCTTTACCACCTGTTCCATCTGCTCCCTGAAGTATTCTCTGACGATATATACCACCTTGCCGAAGCCGGCCTGAACCGCATCATATATGGAATAGTCTATGATGGTTTCACCGTTGGGGCCGAGGCCGTCCATCTGTTTGAGTCCGCCGTAACGGCTTCCCATTCCTGCTGCAAGTACCAAAAGTGTAGGTTTCATGTCGATTGTGATTTATTTTGATTAATATTTTGTCTGATTGTGAAAAATCACTCAAAATTAACTAATTTTGTCGAGAAATCGCCATCGGCGGTCAGTTTTTGAATGATAAATGGGATTATCCGGTCATATTTTGGGAAAAATAAAGAATCTGTTCAAAGGGCCTCACGGCAAGTTCGCATGGTTCGTGGTAGTCACCACGGCTGTGTTTCTATATGCATGGACATTGGGGAAAGGAAATACCATATTCCATTGGATACAGGCCTCGACAGAAGTACGCCGCCAGATGGAGCAGATGGAATACTATACCGATGAGAATGCGGAGATGGACCGACGTCTGCAGATGTTGCGCACCGACCGTGATACATTGGAAAAATTCGCCCGGGAACAGTTCCGATTTGCTGCTCCGGGCGAAGATGTTTACGTCATCGAGTGATGATTTAGAATCCGGTATAAGTCCACGGTGAGATGGCTCGAAGCTCCTCCTTTACCTCCTCACTGACCTCGAGAGTCTCGATGAAACCGGCAATCACCTCATGATTTATGCCTGCACCTGTGCGGGTCAGCGCCTTTAGCGTCTCGTAAGGATTAGGATAGTTCTCCCTGCGGAGGATGGTCTGGATGGCCTCAGCCACCACTGCCCAGTTCCTTTCAAGGTCAGCACGGATGGCTTCCTCGTTGAGAATGAGCTTTCCGAGACCCTTCTTCAGTGAATTAAGCGAAATCATCGAATGTGCGAGCGGCATGCCGATATTGCGGAGCACAGTGGAATCTGTGAGGTCGCGCTGCAGACGTGAAACAGGCAGTTTCATCGAAAGATGTGTGTATAAGGCATTCGCAACGCCGAAATTGCCTTCGGCATTCTCGAAGTCGATAGGGTTCACCTTGTGCGGCATTGCTGATGAGCCTACCTCGCCGGCTTTCACCTTCTGACGGAAATATTCCATCGAGATATATGTCCAGATGTCGCGCGCGAAGTCTATGAGTATGGTGTTGATCCTGCGGAGGCAGTCGAAGAGGGAAGCGAGGTTGTCGTAATGCTCGATCTGGGTTGTAGGGAAAGATCTGCTGAGCCCGAGAGAAGCCACGAAAGCGTTTCCGAAACCTATCCAGTCGATGCCCGGATATGCAACCTTGTGCGCATTCATGTTGCCTGTAGCTCCGCCGAACTTTGCCGGATATGTGAGCTGCGAGAACTGACGGATCTGCTCCTCGAGACGCACCGCGAACACTCCGAATTCCTTGCCCACGCGGGTTGGTGATGCCGGCTGGCCGTGGGTCTTGGCAAGCATAGGGATCTCCGCCCAGTCCGAGGCCATACCTTTAATAATAGAGAGGACCTCCTGAAGAAGAGGCATGAAACATTCTTCAATGGCCTCCTTGAATGAAAGCGGAACGGAAGTGTTGTTGATGTCCTGCGAAGTCAGTCCGAAATGCACGAACTCTCCCCATTTCATGATGTCCATTTCCTTGAAACGGTCCTTGATGAAATACTCCACGGCCTTTACGTCGTGGTTGGTCACCTTCTCGATTTCCTTCACTTTGGCGGCATCCTCAGGCGTCATGTTCCTGTAGATGTCGCGGAGCGCTTCGAACCTTGTCCTGTCGAAATCCGCCAGCTGAGGGAGAGGAATCTCGCAGAGGGCGATGAAATACTCGATCTCCACGCGCACGCGGTACTTTATGAGGGCATACTCGCTGAAATATTCTCTAAGTGGTTCTGTCTGACGCGAATAGCGTCCGTCAATAGGCGAAACCGCCAGAAGTGAATGATTCTCCATTATTTCGGTCGTTTTTTCTTAATCGCCGGCAAAGATAGAAATCTTTTGCA
>CAYXMV010000092.1:0-8718 GCA_964466235.1 uncultured Muribaculaceae bacterium
GTTGCGGTACTCGACCATCATCGCAGCGATTTCCTCAAGACCGGCCTGTCCCTTCTTTGTGACAGAAATCAGAGACTCTTTGTAATAGCCGAACTCAGCATAGATGTCCTGAAGGAGCTGGTAAAGGGTCTTGCCCTGATCCGCAGCCCACGCTGCGCACTCTGCTATGAAGGCACATGAAACAGGAGCATCCTTGTCGCGCACGAATTCACCGACGTTGAAGCCGTAGCTTTCCTCGCCTCCGCATACGAATGTGGTCTTGCCTTCGTTCTTCTTGATGATGTCGGCAATCCACTTGAATCCTGTAAGTACATTATAGACCTTCACTCCATACTTCTCTGCAATCGCACGCATAAGCTCCGTAGTGACGATTGTCTTTACGATGTACTGGCTGCCGTCGAGTTTTCCGAGCTCTGACCAGCGACGGAGGATATAATATGTAAGGATTGAGCCGGTCTGGTTACCGTTGAGAAGAATCATCTTTCCTTCGTTGTCACGCACTGCGATACCGACGCGGTCTGCATCTGGGTCAGTGGCCATCACAAGGTCCGCACCCTCTCTGTCTGCGACTGCGACAGCCATCGCAAGGGCTGAAGGCTCCTCCGGGTTAGGAGACATCACCGTAGGGAAATTTCCGTCAACCACATCCTGCTCCGGAACATGATATACATTCTCGAAACCGAGTCTCGCAAGGAATTCGGGAACTATTTCCACACCTGAACCGTGGATTGGGGTATAGACGATCTTGAGATCTTTATGGCGTGCACATGAATCAGGAGAAAGCATGAGAGTCATCACGGAATCGAGATATGCCTCGTCCATCTCGTGGCTCATGACTTCTATCGGAGCTGCGTCTGCACCCGGCACGAACTTCACCATCGAAGGGTCTGTGATCTTGGCAACCTCGGCAACGATGTCCTTGTCAACAGGAGATGTCACCTGAGCGCCGTCACTCCAGAACACCTTGTAGCCGTTATATTCCTTAGGATTGTGGGAAGCTGTGATCATGATGCCGGCCGTAGCCTTCTTCATTCTTACAGAATAGCTCATCAGAGCGATCGGATGGAGCTTGTCGAAAATATAGACATGGATGCCGTTTGCAGAAAGCACATCGGCTGCAATCCTTGCGAACTCAGGGCTGTTGTTACGGCTGTCGAACGAGATGCATACGCTGAGAGGGCCATCACAGTTCGCCTTCATATAGTTTGCGAGGCCCTGTGTAGCCATGCCGACCGTGTATTTGTTCATTCGGTTGGTACCTACGCCCATGATGCCGCGAAGTCCTCCCGTTCCGAATTCGAGGTTACGGTAAAATGCATCCTCAAGTGCAGTAAGGTCGCTTTCCTGAAGTTCACGGATCTGCGCCTTCGTCGCCTCGTCAAAATTTCCGTCCAGCCAGCTCTGGACAACTTCTCTGAAATCTCTTTCCATAATGGTTATTATATTATATGATTATATTTTCTAAGTGCCAGGACAAAGATTATTATAAATCATACAAATATAGTGATTATTCAATACATTTTGTCATTCATGATTCAAAAAAAGGCAGACTTAATAAAAAAGCCTGCCTTATATAATATATAAAAGGTATCCCGTATTATTTGAAGAGGAGCGGTGCAAATGTATTGAGATAATATCTCCAGTTTGCCCATGTGTGACCGCCTTCGCTTACGAAGTACGTGTGCTCGAGACCGTTGGCAGTCAGAGCTGCATCAAACTGATTTGCCCTGTCGAAGAGGAAGTCGGTGTTGCCGCAGGCAAGCCAGTAGAGCTTGTAACCAGCCTTCTTGATGCCCTGAAGCTGTGCATCAAGCTGTTCAGTTCTCTTCGAACCCATGCTGAGAGGGCAGATATAGTCGAATGTGTCAGGATAGAGGCCTGAAGCAGCGATCGTATGTCCGCCGCCCATCGAAAGACCTGCGATTGCGCGGTGAGACTTCTTTGCGACCACGCGATAGTTCTTCTCTATGAAAGGAACGATTTCTTCTACGAGGCTCCTTACATATGCGTTTGCATTAGCAGGGTCCCTTCTGTCCATCTGTGTTGTAGGAAGTCCCATGGTCTGGGCAGCCTGCTGATCAGGGTTTCCGTTCGGCATTACGACGATCATAGGCTTTGCAAGACCCTTTACGATAAGATTGTCGAGGATCTGTGCCGCACGTCCCATCGATGACCATGCCTCCTCGTCACCACCAGCTCCGTGAAGGAGATAAAGGACCGGGTATTTTGTCTTTGTATTCACCTCATATCCGTAAGGAGTATAGACGGTGAGACGGCGGTTGATGCCGAGGATCTTACTGTCATACCATGGGTTGCTTACTGTACCTCTCTTGTCGGTTGCCTTGTAGTTCTCTGTGAACTCACCGTCAACAAGGAGCATGCTGAGATAGCGGTTTCCGTCACGCTGTACCATCACGTTCAGAGGGTCGTTCATGGAAACGCCGTCAACGACAAAGCTGTAAGTATAGATTTCAGGGGCAGGAAGAGGAATCTTCACAGACCATACGTTACCCTGCACATCGGGGCTTTTATCCATTTTTCAACAAAACAGACTGAGGCATGACACCTATATTATATATAAGAAAATCCGGCACATGTCATGACTCCATGAAAAGGAGAATGTCGCGCCAGACATTCTCCTTTTCTTTTTCATTGAGTATCTCGTGGCGCATGCCTCCGTAAATGGCTGAAGATATATTATGGTAGCCGTGACCATACATATCCTTGACAGCATCATGGAATTTCTTTTCGCTTATCATGCAGGGGTCATCCTCCCCGGAGAGGAAGATGACCTTGAGGTCGGGATGATACATGTTCCATATTCCTGACCTGTACGTATCCCTCATCAGCCCGAGCAGATTATGCATCCCGTTCACCGTAAAGACATAGTTGCATGACGGATTGGCCTTGAAGGCCCGGCGCACTTCGGCGTCAGAACATGTCCATGCATCGGCGCCCTCCGAGGCGAAGCGTCTGTTGTATATTTTAGAGGTAAGGCCTGAAAGCAGGGACGGGCGCATCCTGTCCAGACCGGAAGCAGCCATTATTTCCGTCAGCACATATCCCACATCAGAAAGTGGGTTCCAGCTCGGACTGCCGCAGAGGATAAGTCCGTCAATGAGTTCGTCATGAGTCTGTACATAGACCCGTGCCGCCATCGAACCCATGCTGTGGCCGAGAAGATATAGCGGAATTCCTTCATAGCGCCCCCGGATCCATCCGGTCAGCTGCGCCATATCTTCAACCAGAGCATACCCTCCCCCTTCATACATATAGCCGAGATCCGACGTATTCCTTACGCTTTCCCCATGTCCGCGATGGTCGTTTGCCACACAGGCGACGCCGTTCATAGCCATATATTCCATGAAAGGCAAGAACCTTTCCTTACACCCGCACATCCCATGAGCAAGCTGAAGGACCATCTTCGGATCCCCTTCCTGAGGAACGACCGTCATGACGCTGATGTCAAGCCCGTCAATCTCCGATTTCAATGTAAATCTTTCCGTCATATTTTCTTCCTTTTTTCATATTTTTCCGGAAAGCAAATCACGCGCCCGGGACGCATTCCGAATCACCTTCACAACTCCGATACTCCCATTCACCCTTCTTTTTCTTCCACTCACACAAAAAACCGAGCACTTGACCTACCGAATGATTGCGTAATCCGTAACTTAGTCGAAAACACACTAAACTAATCAATGTAATCCATGAAAAAAACAGTGTTCTTGATTGGTATCATCTACTTTCTATCAAGTTTGATACCTAATTTCACATTCGCTCAGAGCGGATATGAGGTTAAAGGATTCGTTAACGATCAATTTGGACCTGTCGTGGGTGCTACAGTTCTCGAAAAGGGAACTACCAACGGTACCTCTACAGGCATTGACGGTGACTATGTCCTTAACGTCTCAGGCCCGACAGCAACAGTAGAAATCAGTTGCATCGGTTACAAGACTTTAACATTTACAGCTAACGCTGTCCCTTCAAAGCTTACTCTCGAAGAGGATTCGGAGATGCTCGAAGAGACAGTTGTAGTCGGATATGGTTCCCTCAGCAAGAAGGAGATTTCATCATCTGTTGTAAGTGTAAAGGCTGAAGACTTCAACAAGGCCGCTTCCGGTGACCCTATGCAGCTGCTCGTCGGTAAGGTGGCAGGTCTCAACATCGACATGTCTGCCGACGGAAACAGTTCGAGTTTCCAGATACGTGGTGCGACTTCCATCAACGGAAGCAACTCTCCGCTCGTTGTAATCGACGGTGTCGCAGGAGCTTCACTCGATGATGTCTCCACTCAGGATATCGAGTCGATCTCAGTCCTCAAGGACGGTGCATCTGCAGCTATCTATGGTACCCGCGGAGCCAACGGTGTGATCCTCGTGACCACCCGCAAGGGATCCGGCGAAGCCGGAAAGCTGAGAGTCACCTACGATTCTTATTACGCAATCCAGGCACTCCACAAGATGCCGGAAGTGTATAACCTCGAAGAGTGGCTCGAACTTAACAAGACCAGAGGAAAGGCAGACTACGGCAACAGGATCGACAAGGCTTACTGGAACGCACTCCGCAACGACAAGCCTACCTACGACCTCAACCAGTACATCTCCCTCTCCGGTTCGACATCAAGGAGCAACTACAACCTCTCGTTGAGCTACACCGACAGGAATCAGCTCTACAAGAACAACGACAGTCAGGTTTACAGCCTCCGTTTCCTCATGACCCAGAAGATGCTTGCCGACGTGATCGAAAGCACTACAATCGCTAACATCCGTGCAAACGTGAACCACGGAAACGGCGGCAGCCTCACAGGTACTGTGTTCATGAACCCTACCAAACCGGTCTATGACGCTACAACACCTACAGGTTACTTCTGGCCTACCGACTCTACAGGCGCGACAAATGCAGTGGAGAACAATCAGGTTCCTACCAACCAGAGCCACAGCACATCGATCAGCGTTCAGCAGGATCTCAAGGCGACCCTCCTCAAGAATGACAACCATCTCTTGACAATCAACGCGAACGCCGCCTTCAACTACTACTCGTACTACGGCCACAGCTACACTCCGTCAACAATGCAGACATGCCAGATGTGGAACGCATACGCAGGTTCAGCAAGCCTTGACAGCAACAACAGCCTCACAAGCAACTTCGAGGCGATGATCAACTACAACCTCGCTCTTGACAAGCACTCTCTCAAGGCTGTCGCAGGTTACTCATACCGTCAGTCGATGAACGAGAGCATGAACATGACCAACAGAAACTTCCAGTATGACCAGTTCCTGTGGTACAACATCGGTTCGGGTACTTACCTTGACGAAGGTCTTGCAAGCATGGGTTCAGGCAAGGGCTTCAACAAGCTCGCCGGTGTATTCGGCCGTATAACTTATTCATGGAACGACCTTGTTACCGTTACCGCTTCTGCACGTTACGAGGGAAGCTCGAAATTCGGAAAGGACAAGAAGTACGGTTTCTTCCCATCAGTATCAGCAGCATGGATGCTCTCAAACATGGGATTCATGGAGAGCACAAAGGGCTGGCTCGACGAACTCCGTCTCCGCGCATCATACGGTGTGACAGGACGTAACGCCGGAAGTGACTATGCTTCACTCTCGACTTACAGTTCTAAGGGCAGCAACTATTATATGGACGGCCAGTGGGTACCAGGATACGGCATCTCACGTAACCCTAACCCTAACTTGGGATGGGAGACTGCAGTTGTCTATAACTACGGTATCGATTTCGAACTCCTCGACCGCAAGCTCACAGGTAGCATCGAGTACTTCGACCGCCGTTCAGAGGATCTCCTTTATACATATACAGCTCCACAGCCACCATATGTATTCAGCTCTATACAGCTGAACCTCGGTTCAACCCAGAACAGGGGTGTCGAGCTCGCATTGAACTACAACACACGTTTCGGCAAGGACTGGAGCCTCATGGTAGGAGGTACATACTCTTACAGCACAGCTATCCTCAAGAGCATCGGTAATGACGTTTACTCAGCTAACTTCGTTGACCTCTACAGCACAGGCGGTCTCGGATCAAGCGACTACTTCTTCCGTCTCTATGAAGGTACTCAGATCGGTAGCCTCCGCGGATTCAAGTATGCCGGCTACACCGAGGACGGACAGCTCCTCCACTACACCTACACTACAGATGAGAACGGCAACCAGATTCCTGCTCTTGACGAGAACGGTAACTGGATCACCGCAACAAAGACAGGCGTGCAGGACAGCGACAAGGTCGTGATCGGAAACACTCTTCCTGAGCATGCTTTCTCACTCAACATCACTGTCAAGTACAAGAACTGGGATCTCAGCATCAACGGACGTGGTCTTGCAGGACACGACATCTGGAACTCACAGCTCCAGAGCTACGGTTACCCTGGCGTTGCTTCAGACAACCTCCTCAAGAGCGCATACGAGAAATACCCTTACCTGACAGCTGACAACAACTACCTCAACTCATTCTTCCTTGAGGACGGTGACTGGTTCAAGATCGAGAAGGTATCTCTCGGAAGGAACTTCAACTTCAAGAGCAACAAGGCAGGCTTCGAGAACCTCTATGTATATCTCGCAGCAACCAACCTCCTCACGCTCACAAAATTCTCAGGCGTTGATCCTTCAACCGTCTCATCGACAGGCCTTACCCCTGGTATCGCAGGTTCGACATCACTTTATACAACCAAGATCACTCTTGGAATTTCAGCTAAGTTCTAATCTCAACGTGTAAAAGGAAAACATCAATATGAATGCTATAAAGAAATTCTTAGTAACCGTCATTTCAGGAGTAGCCCTCACCGGCTGTTTTGATATGACAGAGCATCCTTACACATTGCTTGATGCGTCCAACTACTTCACAGATGAGAACTCAATCAAGCAGGTAATTGCAAATATCTACGCTCAGGAGCAGGGCGACCTCTCCGAGCTCTATTGGTACGCACAGGAGCTTTCAGCTGACCAGATCACATGGCGTTCTTGGAACGGCGGATCTTGGGGATGGGACTCAGGTGACAAGTTCGTACTTTCTACACATACATGGAATCCTTCTTCCAACTATGTGAACAAGATCTGGAACGGTGCATGGCAGGCCATCGGTCTCTGCAACAACTTCATCACTGACCTTTCCGGCATCAGCGCAGCATCACTCGGAATATCCGAGGCTCAGAAGCAGGCTTACATCGACGAAGTACGTACATTCCGTGTATATTGCTACTACAACGTGTTCGAAGTATTCGGCAGCGTGATTCCGTTGACAACATCTACTGACACTTCCGTTCTCCCACTCAGCGCAATGAGCGGCACAACATTCGAGGATGGATGTAAGAAGATCTGCGACTGGATGATCGACGAACTCGACCAGACTGTAGAGTCTCTCGAAATCAACGGCTCAGTAAACCGTTGCAACCAGGCAATGAACCGTATGATCAAGATGCGTATTCTCCTCAACTCGGAGATTTTCACCGGTGAGCCACGCTTCACCGAGTGCAAGGATCTTGCTAAGGATATCATCGACGGCAAGTTCGGTACATACGCAATTGCTGAGGACTACAAGGCAATCTATTCTGCAAACAACAACACAGAATGCAACGAGATCGTATTCGCATTCTCAAGCGACCCTGTTTACAACAAGAAGTCAACCAACATGCGTAACGGTCCGTTCATGGGCTATATATTCTCAGCTTATTTCAATACCAAGGAAGAGCATGCAGGTTGGAACTGCTGCTGCCTTACTCCTTCATTCGACAACAGCAGCAACTTCTATGAGCAGTGCGTATCTATCGATGCGGAGAGCGGAATTGCAACCATCCAAAAGGATATGTATGACAAGGAACTTGCTACTTGCTTCCTCGATGCAGAATACGGAGACAAGCTCGGAGCTGTAATGGAGCGTTTCGACCCACGTGACATCCGTCTTGTTGCACCTTACAATGACGTTGCAGGAAACTGGGGCGGTCACTTCATGAACGGTCTTATCAAGGCTGACTTCGGAAAGGGTGAAGTACAGCTTGCAGATGCAGACCGCAACGGACAGCCTCTTGTATATGTCGATCAGGTAGGTAACTTCCAGGGCAAGAGCGAGCATCCTCTTCAGACTGTCGAGAACCCACGCTGGGGTGAGACAAACTCAGGTATCAGAATGGCAAAGTATCCATACTACCACATCGACTCACCTTACAACTTCTGCGATCCTGACGTTGTAGAGTTCCGTCTTACTGAGGTTTATTACACTTATGCAGAGTGTCTCCTCCGCGAAGGCAACTCAGGAGAGGCAAAGAACTGGGTGAACCAGGTACGTAAGAGATATTTCTCTGCAAGCGACTGGACAAAGGCTCAGGATGCAGCTCCACGAGGATTCGACACTGCATTTGACATGGACAGAATGCTCAGCGAGTGGGGACTTGAGTTCCTTGATGAGGGACACCGCCGTCGTACAGACCTCCGTCGTTTCGACAAGTTCACTCAGGGAACATGGTGGTTCTTCGGCCGCGCAACTGAGACCGGATATGACCTCCCAGCAAAGAGAGACCGCAAGTATGAGTGGTTCCCAGTTCCTGATAGAGCTCTTGCAGCAAATCCAGGTCTGACTCAGAACCCAAGCTACTTATAAGCAGCAGCTCAATAATTTATCTGAGAATGGTGGAGGAGGTAAAAATCCTCCACCATTTTTAGAAACTGTTTAAAATTTTATCATTTGAAATATTATGATGAATTTTCGAGT
>CAYXMV010000093.1:0-8716 GCA_964466235.1 uncultured Muribaculaceae bacterium
TCCATTATTTCGGTCGTTTTTTCTTAATCGCCGGCAAAGATAGAAATCTTTTGCATAATACCCTATTGCCATAACTTGAAAAATATTTATCTTTGCGCGATTTTGAGGAAATAAACAATCTAAGTAAGAATATATGAGATCATTAACTAAAATGGCTGTGGGAGTGGTACTTGCGCTTGTGGCGTTGACTTCATGCGATGGCAGCAAGCATAAGGGATTCGGTCTTTCAGTCAAGGAAGCAGGCCCGGAGTATGTGGAGATACTCGTACAAGGCGGAGATGCCATCCGTATGGCATACATTATCGATACCAAAGAGAAGCTGATGAACAACCCTCAGCAGATTTTCAAACAGGGTACGGATCTTACTGTCAAAGGTGGAGAAGTCCTGAGAATTTCTCTTGGTCTGCAGGAAAACACACAGTATTATCTCTATGCCTGTGCAGCGTTGAATGAGACTGAATTCTCTTCGATAATCACGCTTCCGTTCAAGACTACGGAATATAATCTTTCTGAAGTCGTCACAGTTGTCGATCAGTATTATGACGGATACAAGATGCGTCTGACTTTCCCTAAGGAGACTAAGGAGAGAGGCAACGCCTTGCGTTATAACCAGTGCTGTATCATGATGTACAACTACATGAAGGATAATGGTACTGATGACTATTACTCTCTGCTCTACAATGGCGGTTTGTATGCTGTAAGCGATACGACCCTCGTCTATTCCGAGGAAAACAACTGGTTCCAGGCCGATACTGACTCTGATGGAGACGGCGAGCTTGACTGGGATACTTTCTACAACCCGATTTCGCCGGGTGAGCCTGTAGTGTTCGTTGCAGGAGAGTTCTCGTGGATGGAGGATACGGCTGAGTATGAAAACGAATATTTCTACTATCCTTCAGGCTGGCCGAGCGGCTACTACCTGCCGTATCTCAACACAGACTACTATGATTCGGCTGACAAGTCTCAAAGCAGCCTTGGAGTGATTGATTGGGATTATACACATCCGATGGATGCATATTGGAAAGGTGCTTTCCAACGTAAGCATTTCCGCATCAAGGAGCCTGAACTGCTCGATGCCGGAGTGGAAATCAAGCTCGCGAACGTGACGCCGGTGGACGCTACACTCGAGTTCTATCCTGATGAAGAAGTGGATCAGTACGCGTTCGGTATCTTCGATGAGAATACTTATCAGAATCAGGTGCTGCCTCTGATAAACAACAATCCTGACCTCATGCAGTGGGCTGTAACGTCATATTTCGCGGCCTACACATTCGGAACAAAGGTGACTTCAGGTGCCGTTCAGGCAAACCTGACCTCGTTCTATTATCAGGATGCGATTACAGAAGACACAAAATATACTGTCTTTGTCACTGCGATGGGTAATTCTGCCGGAACTTCCCAGAGCTTCCAGACCTTCGACTTCTATACGACAAAGAAGGTGCTGCCTGCACCGGTAATCCAGGTGACCGCACAGGAATCGACTCCTTTCAGAGCTGCATTCAACATCAAGTGTACCACTTATGCTGATAACCCTGTCACAGAGGCATACTATGCAGCAAACTATGTGAGGGACTGGAAACTCGAGACCAACAGCGGTTCGACATATTTTAGCCTCCTGAACGGCAACAACTCCTTCACCGAGGATGAACTTGCATTGATTAACTCTGAGGCCGGATATGACATCTCATTCGTTTCCATCGACGGTGAGACCACAAGACTTGCAGTCCTCGGTTACAATTCCGAATACACTCCGAATGACGTGACAAGTTTCAAGGATATCACTGAGTGCCCTGCGGTGGCTGATGTCACTACTCCTTGGGCGGAAAAGAAAACACCTGTTGACCCGAGCCATTATTATGGTCTTGTCGGTGAGTGGATTGCCACGGCAACTCTTCAGGAGGGAGATGACTCCAAGTCAAGGTATGAGTATAGTTCCAAGATAACTATTTCTTCCGATTTGTCAGACTATCCCTCAAGCCTTTCAGATGATGTATATAAGATTTATGAGAACACTGGTATGGATAAAGAGGAAGTCGATGCATATTGGACAGAGTTCAGGCAATTGGCTGAGTCTTTCAAGACAAACCGGCTTAGGAACCAGAACCGTCTCCTCTGCCTCGGCTGGCTTGACGACGATACATACGGTCGTCTGACAGCCCGTTCTCCATACGATCTCTTCATTGCAACTGATTACAGTTCTGTCGATGTGTCATCAATCTACAACGATTTCGGACCTAAGTGGTATATCGAGGCTGTAGCCGACGAAAGCGGCAATGTGTCGCTTGTAGCACCGGTGGACTGGAATTTCCTCCCTCCGGCAGCCAACTGGTCCGTGCCTTTCTATCTGTCAGGAATGGATGCGGATACCTTCTATACCATCACATACGCAGAGGATGGCAATCTTAGCTTCCCTGTCGAGTATGACACCGAGAAGGATCAGATCACTATCAAACCGTTCGAATATGCCGGTGTCAAGTACTATCCTAATATCATCGGTGTAGATTCGACATACGGCACCCTTCTCGAAAATCCTGTGGTTTCAGAGATCGTCCTGACCAGAGCTGCATCAGAAACGAAGTCGCAGAGCTCCGTCCGCACTTCATCTGGTGGTAATGTCCCTGTCAAGGGCGACTTCCCGCAGATCAACTACAAGCAGCGGACTGTCTTCAAGGATGCTCCTGAACTCAAGAAGATCGAGTATAAGGTCATGAACGCCGAGCAGATCAGGGAGAGGGCTGACAAGTTGGTAGAAAGATATAAAAATCAGACAAGATAATGAGAAATATATTTAAGATTGCATCACTGTTCGCAGCAGCAGTGATGCTTTTCGCCTGCGAAAAGGATAATGGTGACGGAACCAATGAACTGAAGATAGTTTCCGACAAGGATGTTATAAAGGCAGATGGTAACGATGCAGCCACTCTCAAGGTCATGCTTGGAGACAAAGATGTGACATCTTCATCAGTCATATACGATGAAGATGATGTTCAGGTCGAGCTTACGGACGGCAAGTTTACGGCTGAAACGTCAGGCGAATATAAGTTCTACGCCAATTATGGCACAATGTCCACATTCAACAAGTCTATGGATGACAACGGGCTGTTCACCATCAAGGCTATTGATGTGGAGGTTCCGGTTGCTGTGTCAGACCCGAAGTCTCAGAGCACGTCCTTCGTTCATCGTACTTTCCTTACCCAGTACACGGGAACGGGTTGCGGATACTGTCCATACATGATAAAGATTCTCAGGCAGCTGATGAGCGAGAGTGTCATCCCTGATAAGGCTGTGCTTGCTGCTGTGCATTCATATAGCTCAAGCGACCCTGCGTACATCGCGACTCCGAGAGTTTCCAACTATCCTTATCTGACTTTGGATCTTGTTCAGGGCTTCTCTCATTCACAGGGTGCCGAATCTCTCAAGACATTGGTGGATGACTATTCGGCCGGTTCGGCAAAGGCCGGCATATCGGTAACTCCTGCGTATTATGGCGAGGAGGGTATTCTGGTCGTAAAAGTTGCTGTGAAGGCTGCTGTTGATGGTATTTTCAATGTGGGCGCATGGCTCCTTGAGGATGATATCTATGGACAGCAGACTGACTACGACAACGTCGGAGATTCTACATATAGCACACATGAGAACTGTGTCAGAATAGCAGACTCCAAGTACAAGGGTACATGGTTCGGTTACGAACTAGGCGACCTCTCTGCCGGCGAAGTTGCAGAAAAGACATTCGTCATGGATGTGAAGAGCGGTTGGAAGGTCGAGAACCTCCATCTGGCTGTCTTTGCCTCTTACGGTCAGACTCAGGGATCGACAATATCATATTCTGTATGTAATGCAGTGGATGCACCTATCGATGCTCCTACCCCATTTGAATACGCTGAATAATGCTTGTGGTAGTTGAAGGCCTGGACGGGGCTGGCAAGTCCACACAGGTGAATAAATTACGGACATATCTGGAGAGCCTTTTCGGCTCTCTGGAATATGTCCATTTTCCGCGTTATGACTCTCCTGTGTATGGCGACATCATCAGCCGGTTCCTGCGTGGCGGTTTCGGGTCCAACGAGACCGTGCATCCCCAGTTGGTGGCCCTTATCTTCGCCGAGGATAGGCACGGTGCTGCTCCCGGCATGAAGAAGACGCTTTCAGAGGGCGGCAACATCCTTCTGGACAGATATGTATATTCCAATATCGCATATCAATGCGCCAAACTGAAAGACCCTGAGGAGGCAGAGGCATTGAGAAACTGGATATTCGACACAGAATACGGAGACTTCGCCCTGCCGAAACCGGATCTGAACATCTTCCTCGATGTTCCCATCAGTTTTGTGGAATCCAGACTGAAGGCCGACAGATGTGGACAGGACAGGGAATATCTGGAAGGGGCTCAGGACATCCACGAGGCAGATATCGAGTTTCAGAAACGTGTGAGGGATATATATCGCCGACAGTGCGAGCTTGATCCGAAATTCATCCGCATAGACTGCTCTGACGAATATGGCGAAATGCTGCCTCCGGGCGCAATCTTTGAGAAAGTCAAGACCGTGGTCGATAAAGCGATTGTGTGATATGAAATATCTTCTTTTCAGGCTGAAGAGATTCTGCGGATTCCTTGCGGGATTCGTCTTCTTCATAGCCGGCATATTCAAACTCATGGATCCGGTCGGCACGGGACTTATCATGCAGGAATACTTCAAATTCCTGCATATCGGTTTTCTTACCCCGATGGCAAAAACGGCAGGAGTGGTATTCGCCTTTCTTGAAGCTGCCGTCGGAACAGCTCTCGTGACCGGAGTGTGGAGGAAAGTCACTGCTGTTATTGCCCTGGCCTTTCAGGGGCTCTTCACCCTGCTGACCCTGCTGCTCGTGATATTCAATCCTGAAATGGACTGCGGATGTTTCGGTGAGGCCATCCACCTCACCCACATGCAGACCTTTGTCAAGAACCTCGTACTGTTGGCCATGTTGCTGGCTTTCACCATCCCGGTCAAGCATCTCGGAGGTCCTAAGAAACACAAATATATCTCGTTTGCCATTGTTATGGTTTCAGTGCTTGCTTTCACCATATACTCATGGCTCCGCATCCCTCTGGTGGATTATACCGCCTTCAGGCCTGCTGTGGCTCTTCAGGCAGGGAATGCCTTTGAAACCGCCTACGAGGATATGTTTGAGACCAGATTCCTATATGAAAAAGATGGCAGGACCGAGGAGTTCAGCCTGGATGACCTGCCTGATTCCACCTGGAATTTCGTTGACACCAAGACGGTCAAGAAGAAGGGGTTCGAGAATACTGTCGTGAATCTGTCCTTCTATGACGGCGATGGTGAATATATGGATACTCTCGCGGTCAGGGGAAAGGTCATGATTGTCTCCGTGTATGATCCGGGCATGAGGCCGACCCGCTGGGGAAAAGTTGCCGGTTTCCTGAACGAGGCCTCTGCCGCCGGTTTCAAGCCCCTGCTTCTCACCGCATCGTCACCGGAGCAGATGCAGGAGATCGGCTCCGCTCTGCCAGCCGTGACAGCGGAAACTCTGAATGCTGCCCTGTATTATTCCGATCGCAAGACCCTGCTCACCATGAACCGCTCGAACGGTGGCGTGACCTACTTCAGCGACGGATATCTCATAAGCAAATGGGCGGGGAAAGCGCTTCCTGACAGCGATGAACTCATGGAAATCAGTTTGGAAGACGACACTGAATTCATAATCGGAAATGACTCCGCCTCCAGATTGTCCTTCCAGGCCTTTCTGCTATATGTCTTTGCAGTGATGCTGTTGTTATGATGGATAGAGAAAGAAAAATTGAAGTTATGGGAATCGTCAATCTTACTGATGATTCCTATTTTGCTGAAAGCCGTTGCCCAAGTGTTGATGCTGCAATGCTTCGTGTCGAAAGACTGCTTACAGAAGGGGCAGACATCATAGATATAGGTGCCTGTTCCACTCGCCCGGGGTCAGAGCCGGTCGGAGCTGAGGTCGAATGGCAGCGTCTCGAACCGGTGCTCGGAAAACTTTCTGAGAATTTTCCCGGTGCAGTGGTCTCAATCGACACCTACTGGGCATCCGTGGTCGAGAATGCTTACAATCTGATAGGTGACTTCATTGTGAATGACATTTCTTCAGGTGAGGATGACCCCGCTATGCTGCCGGTTGTCGGGAGATTAGGACTTGCTTATGTGGCAATGCACAAGCGCGGAACCCCCAAGACCATGCAGGAACTTACGGATTATAACTCCGTGGTTGATGATGTGGCTGATTATTTCGTGCAATTCTCGAAGAATGCATCTCTTAATGGCATAAGAAAATGGATTCTTGACCCTGGGTTCGGTTTTGCAAAGACTGTCGGACAAAACTATGACCTGCTGCGTGAGATGCACCGTCTCAAGTCTCTTGCAGGACTTTCCGGAGAACAACCGCGCATTCTGATAGGCGTGTCACGTAAGAGTATGATATTTAAGAAATTCGGTCTTGCTCCCGAAGATATTCTGCCTGAAACACAGGTCGTACATTTCAAGGCTCTCCAGATGGGGGCGGATATCCTCAGAGTACATGATGTGGCTGAGGCCAAAAGGACTGTAGAACTCTATCGGACACTCGGATAGGTAGGGAAATTATCACGCCACTTGAAATTTATTAGAAAAATCTTGGCGGAACCAATATTATTACATAATTTTGTCGATTATATCCCTTTGTCGTAGGGGTAATGTAAATAACCGAACCGATTATGAGAAGAATTCTCTTATGCATTGCGCTCTGTGTTTCTGTAATAGCGGCAGCGCAAGTGCCTTCAGTTACTGTTGAAAATGTAAAGGGCGAGTCATTTGACACATCGCTGCTTCTTGGTGAAGGAACACCGATGATCGTCTCTTTCTGGTCAACTTCATGCAAGCCTTGCATCCGTGAACTTGACGCGATCTATGATGCTCTCCCTGACTGGCAGGAGGAGGCGAAGTTCCGTGTCGTAGCGGTATCGACTGATGACAGCCGTCTTCTTGCGAAGGCAAAATCCTTTGCAGAGGGCCGTGGATGGGGAGAGGATTATGTGCTTCTCTTTGATAAGAATCAGGATTTCATGAGGGCGATGAATGTTTCGGTCGTCCCACATGTGTTTGTGGTGGATGCGAAAGGCAAGATTGTCTATTCGCATACTTCATATGTCCCGGGCAATGAGCTCGAACTTTTTGAGGCGATAAAGAAGTCTCAGAAATAGCGGTTTCGTCAACCTGTAGCCGATGAAAAGAACTATCATATATATATTGCTCTGTCTTTTTGCTGTCCCTTATGCTTTTGCCGGAGAAGGCGAGGATAAGAAGGAGAAGAAGGATTGGGGATATCTGTCGGGAAGTCTGGAGTCCACCAATCATTTCTATGTGGAGGATGCCGCCAACAGCTTCTATCCGTCGCAGCGGCCACAGCTCAAGGATGGCAATATATTCGCATCAAACGACTACCTCAAGCTCGACTATTACAAGGGTCGCATCTCCGCCGGAATGCAGTTGGAAGGCTATTTCCCGACATTGGTCGGCTATCCTGTGTCGGAAAACACGATGTCGCTCAGCAATCTGTATGTGTCATGGAGAGACAAGTCCTATTCGGTGACAGCCGGAACCTATTATGAGCAGTTAGGCAGCGGTCTGCTGTTCAGAAGCTGGGAAGACAGGATGCTCGGACTGAACAACGCACTCCTTGGAGCGCGTGCCACTTACAATTGGCAGGATAAGATTGCAGTTAGAGCCTTCTGGGGCATTCCTCGCCTCGGAAAGGTGGCTGACAATATTGCGATGATGGGATATGATAGGAAATTCTTCGGACTTGGACTGACCGATGTGAATGTCACGGGTGCGGATTTCAGTATATCGCTTTCAAATCTCATCGGCATGGAAGGCCTTTCGCTTTCCCTCGAGGGTTCTCTTCTTAATAAATACGAAGCGCTGTCTGATGAACTTCTCCTTTTGGGCTTTGACAACAACACATTGGGCTGGTCCGGAAGGGTGAATTTCGACATGGACGGTTTCTTTGCCAAAGGTGAGTATGTGGATGCAGGAAAGGTGCCTGTAGGACTTGCGACGGGTGGCAGATCCGACAGAGGCAACGCTCAGTTGCTGGAGTTCGGATATAACGGCCGAGGATTGGGTGTATCCGTCACGGGTCGCCGTATTGATCGTATGAATCAGAAGATATATTCATATTCACTGGCAGAGAACGGATATGATTCGGCTGTGAACATGATGTCTTATCGCCCTGCGATGTCCACTCAATACACATATATGCTGACGACTCTCAATCCGTACAGTCCGGAAGTCGGAGACAAGGTGATATGTGCGGGAGAAATCGGTGGTCAGATCGATGCCTTCTACAACTTCAGAAGAGGAACAGTATTGGGTGGCAAGCGCGGAATGAAGATTCATGCAAACTTCTCCACTTATTATACCCTGAACGAAACAGGTGGCACGAAGGGAGGGGAGTTCCTTTTCCGTGACTTCAGTTTCGATATTGAGAAGCAGTGGACAAAGAAATTCAAGTCAGTACTTTTGTACTCGGCGCAGGAATACAACAAGCACCACGAGAACAACGGCCTTTACATCGGTCTGTCGCACATCGTGGTGGCCGACCTGCTCTACAAATGGACTCCGACCCTCTCCACCCGCATGGAACTCCAGTACCTCGCCACGAAATACGACGAGGGCGACTGGATGGCGGGTCTGCTTGAGTTCAA
>CAYXMV010000094.1:0-8628 GCA_964466235.1 uncultured Muribaculaceae bacterium
GGTTGGTAGGCTCGTCAAGCAGGAGCACATCAGGCTGACGCAGAAGCAGACGGCAGAGAGCCACACGACGACGTTCGCCCCCGCTGAGCGTGCTGACCTTGGCATCCGAAGGAGGACACTGGAGAGCGTCCATAGCCCTTTCGAGCTTAGAATCTATCTCCCATCCGCCGCAGTTTTCTATCTTTTCCGTGAGTTCACCCTGACGTTCTATCAGAGCCGCCATCTCTTCATCAGACATCGGTTCGCAGAACTTCATGTTCACCTCTTCATATTCCTTCAGTATATCCATCACCTCCTGTACACCTTCCTGAACTACTTCTATCACTGTCTTGTCCGGATCCATCTGAGGTTCCTGCTCAAGATAGCCCACAGAATATCCCGGAGCCCATACCACTTCACCCTGATAACCTTTCTCAATACCTGCAATGATCTTCATCAAGGTTGACTTACCGGCACCGTTGAGTCCGACAATACCTATCTTCGCTCCATAAAAGAAGGAAAGATATATATCCTTGAGGATGACCCTATTGTTGTGCGGGAGGATCTTTCCAACCCCGTTCATCGAAAAAATAATCTTCTCGTCTGCCATAATTTCAATATTTTGCGCAAAGATAATCTTCCGTCAGCGATTCCACAACTTATTTTTCCCTTTCATCAGAAGAACCCTCTCTTTGCGACACCAGTCACTCGGACTTTCGCTCATGAAGAGACGGAAGGCCATATTGAACGAGACCACCGAATTGAAGCCGCATGCATTTGCAAGCTCTATGATCTTCAGATCGGGATTCTTCCTGAAAAGCTTGACAGAATGTGTGACACGGTAGTAATTCACGAACTGGCAGAAATTACGTCCGGTATATTGGCTTATAGCCTTAGATATGTATAACTTGTTGGTAAAGACCACTTTTACTATATCATTGATTGTAAGTTCCCCGTTCAGATACGGTTTTTCCTCTTCAAAATAGGTGACGACCCGCTCATATATATCCTTATATTGCCCGCCGTCCCTGGAGCTGTCATTGGAGACCTCCACATGCGAGATCTTCATCGATTCGACAATACGCCGCTCCTGCCTGTGCCAGAACACGAATACCGCATCAGACGCCACGCGGAATCCGAGGACCGACACCTCCGCTCCCATCATGATCACAAGGATATACGACGGCCATCCGTCACGAGGGAAGCATGTAGCAAGAAACACATATGCTATCATATTGGACATCAAGGCCATCACATAGATGGAATCTATAGCCAGAGCGAGACACATCCATACGGTTCCGGCCTTCATCACAGCCCTCACATCCCGTATGCGGATCCAAATGGATGCAAAATATATCATGCCTGTAATCAGTATGACCAGCATCGTCATCTTCAAAGACATCAACGGAGGAAACGGAGCCAGCAGATCAAGCGCACATAGAAGCCGGATCAAGACTACCACCATCTGCACGGCAAATCCTGCCTTAGCCATTGCTATGGCAATCCTCCTCTCCCATACGGAAGAAGTCATCACTATAAGCGGCAGCAGGGCCAGCGAAAGATCAAATACAAGGCTTGCGACCATATCCCCTCCTCCGGCAAGATCACATGCAGCAAGCAGAGCCTCACCGAAGAAAAGCAGAGGAGAAATCTTCATGACCGGATCTGTAAGTTCCTTTAAACGAATATTCTTTGCATGAAGATAGAACGTCATGAAAAGCGACGAAACGATGACCGCCGCAAATAGAAAAACACTCATGTCCGACAATTTTCAAATCGGACAAAAGTATCTAAAAACTCCCTTCCGAGCCGTTCAGGAAGGGAGTCATTCGTCACATTTTTCTTTTTTTTATATAAATTTCTTTTTTTTATACTGATTCCGGTCAGATGAAGCGGAATTTACCTCTTTGTCTTGACCCGGATAGTGTCAAATCCTTGTCCATAAACCCCCATCACGGATGAAACGGAAAGGAAGGCGTCCGGATCGATAGTCTTGACATATCGGAGAAGAAGATTGAGATCTGTCTTTCTTGTGACAACCATGAGCACCTGTCTGTCCTCTTTCGAGTACCAGCCCTTCGCAGGAAGCACGGTCACTCCCCTCTTCATGTCGAATGCTATTGCATCAGCCATCTCCTCGACTTTCTTCGTAAAGATGAAAGCCTGGACCGACTGTTTGGATCCGGAAAGATACAGGTCTATCGCATAGCCGCTCACCGTAACCTGGATAAGGCCATATACTACGACAGCAAGTTTGTCAGAAAAATGAAGAAGTTCTCCGGTATCGGTATATGAAGGGAAGAGCAGAGACGACAGGATGATTCCCACATCGATGATAAGTATGACCCTTCCCGGAGATGCCGGCCTGAACCTGCACCATACCAGGGCCACAATATCCGTTCCTCCTGTACTTCCTCCCTGAGATATTGACAGTCCTATTCCGAATCCTGCAATGATTCCACCGAGAAAAGTACATATAAGCTTTCCGTTCGAAGTCGCGAATTCATGGATGAAGTCGGCAGGAATCAGCTTAGGCAGCACACTGAGCATGATGGAAGTCATGACTATGGCATAGATGGTCTTTCCACCGAATCCCGTACCGAGGATTTTCGTTCCGATGATGAGAAGGAGCACATTAAGTATGAAGTATGTGATTCCCATAGGTATGCCGGTGGCATACATCAGAATGGAAGCGAAGCCCGAGACGCCTCCTCCCACAAGATTGTTGGGAAGAAGGAACACAGACCAGCCCAATGCATACGAAATGACGCCCAGCGTGACCAAAGCGTACTCCTTTGCATAAGTACCGAACGAATTCTTTAGAAGTCTTTCAGCCATCAGTTTTCCTCTACGTTGTTTTTCTTAGTCTTTAATCCGCTCTTTATCTCCTCAAAACCCTCGCCATAGACACTATGCGCCGATGAAACCGATATAAAGGCCTTCCTGTCGATAGCCTTGACTTCATTTATGACATCATTCATCTGATTCTTTCTGGAGATGATGAGAAGTACTTTTCCTTCAACCTGTGAATACCATCCCACCGACTGAAGTGCCGTAACGCCTCGGCGTACGTTATGTATTATATGGTCGGCGATCTCCTCATATTTCGAAGAGAACACAAGTATCTGTACGGATGATTTGCTGCCGAGAAGCACGAAATCTATTCCGAACGAGAAGCCGAGCATCACGACGTAAGCATATATCATATCCACGATACCCTTGTCAGGCACAATAAGCAGGAGCGATATTATGAAGATGTCCGTGAACAGATATACCTTTCCGATGGAAATCGGCCAGTACTTGTTGATGATCATTGCAATTATATCCGTTCCGCCGGTACTTCCTCCGCGAAGCATTATCATTCCGATGCCGACAGACTCCAATGCAGCTCCGACAAGGGCGACAAGAAGCTTGTCCGGAATATCAGTGACCTCAAGCATCGGGAACATCGGCAGCACTTCGAAAAGGACGGAAGTGAGACCTATCACATATATGGTCTTGACCCCGAAACTCTTCCCGAGGACAAAGAAGCCGAGGAGAAGAAGGAGCACGTTCAGGACAGGATATGTCCATCCTACAGGTATGCCTGTGCCATACTGCACGATCGTGCAGAGACCGGTAAGTCCTCCGCTGGCAAGACCGTTAGGAATAAGGAATGAAGTCCATGCCATGCAGAACACGAAGGAGCCGACCGTCATGAGGATATAATCCATGATCAAGGTCAGAAATCTGTTTTGTTTCATAGGTCTTTACAGATTCACTTTACAACGATATTCACAATTTTGCCCGGAACAACTATGACCTTCACGATATTGCCGTCAGCCACATATTTAGAAGTCAGTTCGAGTCCGCGCACATGGGCGTCAACCTCCTCACGAGGCAAGTCAAGAGGAAGCTCCACCGTAAAGCGGGTCTTACCGTTGAAAGAGACAGCATACGTGCACGTATTCTCCACTGTATATGCTTCGACGTATTCTGGGAAAGATGCATAGGTGATGCTTTCCTTATGTCCGAGCGCTTCCCAAAGCTCTTCCGCGATATGAGGTGCGAAAGGAGAGAGCAGGACAACAAGAGGCTCAAGTATCTCGCGCTTGTTGCATTTGAGGTCATTGAGTTCGTTCACAGCAATCATGAATGCACTTACAGCCGTATTGAATGAGAATGCCTCTATGTCAGCACGAACCTTGCCGATCAGTTTATGGAGGGCCTTGAGTTCATCCGCAGACGCCTTTTCATCAGTAACGATGAATCCGTCACGGTCATAGAACATTCTCCACACCTTTCTGAGGAACCTGTTCACACCGTCGATACCCTTGGTGTCCCATGGCTTCGACTGCTCGAGAGGGCCGAGGAACATCTCGTAAAGCCTGAGAGTATCTGCTCCGTAAGTGTCGCAGATCATATCCGGGTTCACCACGTTGAACATGGACTTAGACATCTTCTCTATCGCCCATCCGCAGATGTACTCGCCGTCCTCAAGAATGAACTCGGCATCAGCGAAGTCCGGCATCCAGTTGCGGAACGCCTCAAGATCAAGACGGTCATTGCGAACGATGCTGACATCAACATGAATCTCTGTCGTATCATACTGATCCTTAAGACCATAAGACACAAATGTATTTGTATTGATGATACGATATACGAAATTCGAGCGACCCTGGATCATGCCCTGGTTTATCAACTTTCTGAACGGCTCCTTCTCGCACACATATCCGAGGTCGAAAAGGAACTTGTTCCAGAAACGGGAATAGATCAGGTGACCGGTAGCATGCTCGGTACCGCCGATATAGAGATCCACATCACGCCAGTACTCGTCAGCTTCACGTCCCACGAGAGCCTCAGAATTGTGAGGATCCATATAACGGAGATAGTAGGCGCTGCTGCCAGCAAAACCAGGCATGGTGCTGAGTTCTATCGGATAACCCTCGTATGTCCAGTCCTTTGCACGTCCGAGAGGCGGCTCTCCGGTCTCTGTAGGGAGGAACTTGTCAACCTCCGGCAGTTCGAGAGGAAGATTCTCAGGATTCATAGGCACGGCAACACCGTCCTTGAAATATACCGGGAACGGCTCGCCCCAATATCTCTGGCGCGAGAATATGGCATCACGAAGCCTGTAGTTTATCTTTCTGTGTCCTATTCCGTGAGTCTCCACATAGTCGATTGCGGCAGGGATTGCATCCTTCACCTGCATGCCGTTGAGGAAGCCTGAGTTGCACATCACTCCTTCCTTTGCGTCAAAGCTCGATTCGCTCACGTCGCATCCCTCGATAAGAGGAATCACAGGGAGATTGAAATGCCTTGCGAATGCATAGTCACGGCTGTCGTGTGCAGGAACCGCCATGATGGCACCTGTACCGTAACCAGCAAGCACATATTCCGAGATCCATACAGGGACCTTGTCACCGGTAAGAGGATTGGTGGCGTATGATCCCGAAAAGACTCCCGTCACTTTCTTTGTCTCGGTCATCCTCTCACGCTCGGTCTTTTTTCTGGCCATCGCGAGATATTCCTCAACCGCTGCCTTCCGCTCAGGAGCAGTAAGCTTCTCAACCCACTCGCTCTCAGGTGCAAGCACCATGAAGGTAACTCCGAACACTGTGTCAGCACGTGTTGTGAAGATCGTCATATCGTATTCATCGCTTCCATTGGAAACCTTGAACACCATCTCGGCTCCCTGGCTCTTTCCTATCCAGTTGCGCTGCATGTCCTTGAGCGATTCCGTCCAGTCAAGCTCCTCAAGATCCTCGAGAAGGCGTCCGGCATAAGCCGAAACCCTGAGCTGCCACTGAGTCATCTTCTTCTGCTCCACAGGATGACCGCCGCGGACCGAATATCCCTCCTTGACCTCGTCATTGGCAAGAACGGTTCCGAGAACCGGACACCAGTTCACCGAAGTCTCGCCCTGATATGCGATACGGTAATTCATGAGCACAGCCTGCTGCTCCTTCCCGGACATCGCATTCCACTGCTCCGCTGTAAACGGATCCACATCTCCGCAGGCAGCGTCAACGGCAGCACTTCCTCCACGGGCAAATGCAGACTCAAGCTTCGCTATCGGGCGGGCCTTCTGCTGCGCATTGTCATACCAGCTTGCAAACATCTGAAGGAATGCCCACTGTGTCCATCTGTAATATTCCGGATCACATGTACGTACCTCACGCGACCAGTCGTATGAGAATCCGATCCTGTCCATCTGTTCGCGGTAACGTGCTATATTCTTTTCTGTGGTAACTGCCGGATGCTGTCCTGTCTGGATGGCATACTGCTCTGCCGGAAGTCCGAAGGCATCGTACCCCATCGGATGAAGCACATTGAAACCGCACAGACGCTTGTAGCGGCTGTATATGTCGCTTGCGATGTATCCGAGCGGATGGCCGACATGCAGTCCCGCTCCCGAAGGATAAGGGAACATGTCAAGCACATAATATTTAGGCTTAGAAGAATCAATTTCTGCCTTGAATGTATGGTTGGCAGCCCAGAATGACTGCCACTTGCTTTCGATTTCCTTAAAATTATAGTCCATAGGTGTTATAAAATAATCTTACAAAGGTATAAAGATTTCTCGACTTCGCTCGAAATGACAGACGAAATATCGAAGTTACAGATGAAATATCGACACGACGGATGAAATACGAAATGACTGACGGAATCATTTCTTTATTCCGAAACTCGACTTCGATCCTTTCTTTTCAAGTCTGAATTCTACAGGTATCGTAAGAACCGTACGCACCTTCTCGCCGTTCAGCCTTCCCGGCTTCCATTTAGGAGAAGCACTGACAACCTTCAGGGCCTCCGCATCAAGTTCCGGAGATACACCTTTCACGACTCTGACTCCTGTCACCTTACCATCCTTCTCAATCACGAGTTCCACCATCACACGTCCCTGAATGCCCTGCTCCACAGCCGATGCCGGATATTTCAGATACTGATATACCCATTTGTTGAGGAACTGGACAGGATCAGCACTGTTGAGAAAGACCGGACGCTGATCACAGTCATAGAAAGATACGACATCCGCATATTCCTTGCTCCTCGACGGCACCTCGCTCGGCCTGAAGGCGAGGGAGGCCTCCGTATTGGCAAGGGTCACGGTGAACTTATATAGATATTCCAGTTCCCTTTCCATCATCTCATAATCGATGATCTTCTCAGTATCCCTTTCGGTATTATGCTCCGGATAACGTCCCGTGGTAAAGAACACCGACGGTATCTCCCTGTCATAGAAGGCCCTGTGATCGGAAGGATAAGGTTCGGCCGCCACTATTTCCGGCTGGATCGGCTGAAGTTCCGCACTAAGTCCCTTCACAAGCGCATTCATGTCCGCATTGGATGAAGAATAAGCATAGAAGCCCTTATACCCGGTACCGAGCATATCCAGATTGATCATAGCGTCAATCTTATCCGCATCGGTAAACGACCTGTTCAGGAAATACCATGAACCTGCAAATGTCTCTGTCGAAGCTCCGAATGCGACAAACAGGATGCTGCGACGGAAAAGGATCGAATTGGTCTGGACCATCCTTGCCAGTTCAAGCATCATGGAAAGACCCGAGGCATTTCCGTTTGCCCCTGTAAGAATCTTCTCGACAGGCATTCCGTCAACGGTCATCATCATGGTACCGAGATTGTCAAGCCTGGCCCCGACGACAATATATCTGTCACGGAGATTCCTGTCATATCCCTGCACAAAACCTATCACATTGCGGGAAGTCAATGTATCTCCACCCTCCTTGCTGATTCCGAACACTTCACCGCCAGACGGAGAAAGCACATCCACACCATAACTCTTCAACACTTCCGTCACATATTCCGCTGCAGCCTTCTCTCCCTCCGATCCGGCCTTGCGGCCTTCAAGCTGTGCAGCAGTCAGGGTGCGGACATGAGACTTCATGGCAACCACGGTCTCACTGTCATAAAGTTCCTGATACGAAGCGCCCTCCCTGAACTGCGCCGAAACCACGAAAGACGGTACAAGTACCAGGAAGAGCATCAACAGATATTTCCTTTTCATTATCCTATTCATTGTCAAGAATCCACACATCATCCGGACAGAAGGCCTCTTCCCTCACCTTTTTCATTGCCTGTGCAGCCTCCTTGAGCGAATTGACCGGGCATATACCCACAGCAATCAGGCCATTGCGGAAACTTATCAATGAAGGCGAATACCCTTTGTCAGACGCTGCCCTATGCAGATATTCAGCATTGGAACGCTCTCTGAAGGCACCTATGATGATGCAATAGCGAGCCTCAAGCCTGGTGGTGAACAAGCCTCCCAAAGCAGCAGGATTAAGCAATGTACCCGCCTGCTGACGGATGAGTTTGAGAGCCTCTATGGAATCCTCGACAGCCTGCTTCTCCTTCTGAAGCTGAAGGAGACTCGCCTGCAGCCTTTCCTCCTCTATGCGGAGCTTCTCGATTCTCATTGCCTCGATCTCTTCGCCGGTAGGGCGTCCCGCCATCTTGCGGAAAAAGTCACATCCCGTAAGACAGAACATGGCCGCAATGGCAAGAAAAATGATAGATTTCCTCATAATACAGTAATTATCGTATCGTGCAAATTTAACCATTTAATGGACTGAGACAAAATAAAATTGATATATTTCCTCTATAAATCAAATATGCACCAACCCTGAGAGTATCCGTGCGTGG
>CAYXMV010000095.1:0-8545 GCA_964466235.1 uncultured Muribaculaceae bacterium
CTTCGTGTTGAGAATTGCAAAGGTATCGGATTTTTCGGAATTTACAAAATATTTGTCGATATGGAAACTGTTGCGGCTGAGATATGGGAAATTTACGCACTTTCTTATTATATATTGCAGGAATTGAGAACCGCCCGGCTCCATTGTCCTTTGTTAAACTTTCATTATCGGCATAAATTTACTATTTTTGCCATACAAACCTTGGTGCAGAAAACTACGCTGCAAATCTAAGGTTTGTAAGTTGTAAATTTGAGGATTATGGAGGAAAAGGATATCATATATCAGCCTGATCAGGTGAAGAGTCTTGTGATTGTCGGGCATGGGGAAGCCTCTTCTGTTCAATCTTATCTTGCGGCCCTGCTGTCGTCCTATAATCATCTTTATGCGTTCATCGACAGGGAACTTATGATGAAGTCGAGAGTCGCTTTCGAACTTTCTCTCGAACTTCAGGACATGGGGTGCCCGATCAGGGCTGTGGATGCTACGGAGCAGCTCAAGACTATGGATTCTGTGCTGGGGATGTGTTCATGGCTGATGGAGAAGGGGGCGGACCGTAATGCGGTGCTTGTCGCAGTCGGTGGGGGAATCACCACGGATATGGTTGGTTTCGCTGCTTCGGTCTATAAGAGGGGAGTGCGCTACGTCTCTATCCCTACGACCTTGCTTGCGCAGGTTGATGCGGGGATCGGCGGCAAGACCGGAGTGAATTTCCACCAGTATAAGAATATGCTCGGTGCCGTGCATCAGCCTTCGTCCTCTTTCATCTGGCCGGCATTCCTGCGTACCCTTCCTCGACGCGACTTTCTTTCAGGTGCGGCGGAGATGCTCAAGTCTTTCATCATCAGGGATGAGGGAGGCTGGTATGACCGTGCGGTCCTCTTCCTCAAGGGATATTCTGCTTCTGAGGATACTTCAGGATACATCGAGGCCAATGAGGCAGAACTTGCACGTATCATCGAGGCGGCTGCGATGGTCAAGGTCGGCGTGGTGTCGCGGGACCCTTTCGAGACGGGGGAACGTCGTACCCTGAATCTGGGACATACTTTTGCCCACGCCATTGAGACCCTTTCGAGAAGGCATGCTGAGGTTGCATCCGATATGCCCGTCCTCGATGCCCGCAGGAAACGTCCTCAGACTCCAGATGTTACTCATGGCGAGGCGGTTGCTATGGGTGTGGCCATGGCGGCGAGGCTTGCCGGACGTATCCCGGCGCTTGATGCTGAGGTTGGGCTTGCCGGGCGCATTGAAACGGATATGAGGGCATGCGGACTCATGACAGACTGTCCTTTTTCTCCTGATCAGATGGCTGAGGCCATGTCCAAGGACAAGAAGGCGGAGGACGGAAAGGTTCATTTCATCCTGCCTTTATCAGTGGGTAAGGTGACTGTGCACGACATGACGGTTGAAGAGGCCTGCCGTCTTATTCAAGACTGATTGTGATGTCCGGGCCGCCCGGGCTCATTAAATTGAAAGATTATGATTTGTACGACCATACAGAACAGAAATGCCGAGCAGATTCTTGAGATTCTGCAGGATTGCGAGATGGCGGAGATCCGTCTGGACCGCTGTCCGTTGACCGCCAAAGAGATAGATGACATCTTTTCGTCAGATGTGCCGTTGGTGGCGACTTGCCGTATAAGCGAAATCGCGGAAACAGACCCTTCGCTCAGAGAGGTTCCGGAGCAGAGCCGCATGATAAGGGCCATGCAGATTGCGGAGAAGAAGCTTATCCGCGCCATCGAGGCGGGAGCGCGTTATGTCGATGTCGAGATGGAAGCCCAGAAGCAGATGTCCAAGCGTGTGCGCTATGCTGCTCATGAGAACGGTACTGTCTTTATCCGTTCCTATCACGACTTCGAAGGAACGGGCACTGTCGAGGAACTCCGTGCCATGGCGGAGAAATGTCTGTACCATGGTGCCGACCTCGTCAAGCTTGTCACTGCCGCCGGTTCACAGGAGGATGTGGAGAGGGTGATGTCGCTTTACGGATGGTGCAGCGCAGAGAAGGCAGCCGGAAACGGAAGGGTTGGTGCTCTTGCGGATGGCGGTCTCATTGCGTTCTGCATGGGGGAGGCGGGCCGTCAGTCGCGTATAGACTGCCTCAGACATGGTGCGCCATATACGTACGCTGCCCTCAATGCCGATGATGCGGCTGCACCCGGCCAGTGGCCTGCAGCGGAAATGCATGAAGCCATATATGCCAAGTACGGTTTTGTGGGAAAACCATGTGAGATATTGAAAAAATCGGGGGAATCCGGTACGGATTTGCCGGAAAGCCGTGTAAGACCTATAAGGATGCCGGCATCAAAAAGTTTCGCACAGCGTGCAATCATAGCCGCAGCCCTGGCAGAAGGTACATCCCACCTGAGAGGATATACCCCATGCGGAGACAACGAGGCGGCACTTCAGGTTGCCCGCAGGCTCGGTGCGGAAGTTTCCGTTGACGACAACGTGCTGACGATAAGGGGAATAGCTGCTCAGGCAGGCTGTCTCGGTCAGATACTTGACTTAGAAGGCAACCCTGTGACTGACGATGAAGGACATCCGGTGCTTCATGTAGGGGAGTCCGGACTGCTTACCCGCATGATGATTCCTGTCATGAGCCAGATATGTACTGAGTCAGTGACGTTTACAGGTGAAAAGACTCTGCTCGGCCGACCTCTTACAGGAGCCGTGGAAATAATGGAGGCATTCGGAGCTTCCATGGTGTCTCTCGCCGATACATCTTCAGATTCCCTTGCCGCCGGAACCGTCCCACAGAGCGCCGGAACCGTCACGGACATCGCCCGAACCGACAAAGATACCGCCGGCCCCACAGCTACAGCTGCTAAGGCCCCGACCGCCCGCATCCCCCTGAAAGTGACCGGCCCCCTCAGGCCGGGCCGCGTGGAAATCTCGGGCAAGCATGGTTCCCAGCTGATTTCAGGCCTTCTTATGGCCCTGCCATTCAACGAGAAGAACAGCACTTTGTCGGTAAACGACCCGAAGAGCATCCCATATATGTTCATCACGCTCGAAGTTCTCAAGAAGTTCGGCATCAGGACTGGCAACGAGATGCTCGGCGGCCGTGACTTCCTCGAGTCTGACGGTGATTGGTCGCTCTGTACAGAAATAGTGTTCAAGATAAAGGGAGGACAGAAATATAAGGCTGTTGACATGGATCTGGAAGGTGACTGGAGTGCGGCAGCCAATTTCCTCGTAGCCGGAGCATTGTTCGGAAGATTGGAGATAGAAGGTCTTGACACGACTTCCCTTCAGGCCGACCTTTCAATAATGGATATACTTATGGATGCCGGTGCCAGCCTCTCCCAGCTCGACGGTGACAGGGGGACGGTCGCAGTCCAGCGTGCTCCTCTGAAGGCTTTCAAGACCGATGCATCCAACTGTCCGGATCTCTTCCCGATTATTGCCGTCCTTTCAGCCTTCTGCCAGGGAACAAGCCGTCTTGCTGGTGTGAGCCGTCTTGCCAACAAGGAAAGCGACCGTGCCAAGGCCATATCGCAGATGCTCACTCAGATGGGTGTGAAGGTCGGGATAGAAGGCGACGAGATGGTGATTGAAGGCCATAGTCTTACTCAGAGGCTACTGAACGGGAATCTTCTCAAGGGAGGCTCATACACTTCCTGTCACGACCACCGTATGGTGATGGCTCTGAAGGTCGCATCCCTCGGCGCTGACAGCCCTGTCATCATCGACGACGAGGAATGTGTATCCAAATCCTTCCCACGGTTTCATGAAATATTCACCTCTGTCATTCGGACTGAGCGGAGCGAAAAGGGGAAATAAATAAAAAAGTATAGATATGAACACATTCGGCAGAAAATTCCGCGTGACCATATTCGGAGAGTCACACGGAGAGAAGATAGGAGTGACGCTTGACGGCGTCCCGGCAGGTCTCGAACTGAGCGAACAGGACTTCGGGAATGACATACTCCGCAGAAAAAGCGGAGCAAAGGGAACGACTCCGCGCATGGAAGCCGACAGACCCGAAATTGTCAGCGGTATCTATGAGGATCACACGACAGGAGCCCCTCTGACAATACTTTTCAGCAACACCGACACCCATTCCTCTGACTACAGCCTTTTTGCAGCAATGCCTCGTCCCGGTCATGCCGACCTTACTGCGGCCATGAAATGGGATGACTGTCAGGATCCTCGTGGCGGCGGACATTTCTCCGGCCGTCTCACCCTTCCGATAGTGGCCGCCGGTGTCGTGGCGAAGAAGATGATAGAAGATACCACCATCCTGGACGGGACACCTCTCCGGCAGGATGGCATAAATGCCCGTATCATACAGCTCGGAGGCCTCGATGATGAAACCATGTGGCAGGAGGCCATAGACCTTGCCGTCAAGGAAGGTGACAGCCTCGGAGCGGTCATCGAGTGCACTGTTGATGTGCCGGATCCCGGCTATGGCGAGCCGTTCTGGGACAGCGTGGAGTCTGTGATTGCACATGCCGTGTTCGCTATCCCCGGAGTACGCGGCATAGAGTTCGGCGACGGTTTCAAGGCTGCAGGCATGAAAGGCTCCGAGCACAACGACCCTATAGGCCCTGACGGACGTCCGACAAAGAACGGAGCCGGCGGAGTCAACGGTGGCATCACCAACGGTGCCCCTGTGGTTTTCCGTGTGGCCTTCAAGCCGACGTCCAGCATCCGCAAGCCACAGCATACATTCAACTTCGAGACCGGCGGAATGGATGTTCTCGAGGTTCCCGGCCGTCATGATGCATGCTTCGCCCTTCGCGCCCCTGTTGTCGTGGAAGCAATGGCGGCCATCGCACTTGCTGACCTGATGTCGCTGGTGTAGCTCTGCTGCGCTTACTCACTTGTCTCGAAAAACATATAGAGAACACATAATCATGAAAAGGAAACTGATAACCGCCGCAGCCATTCTGTTGATGGCGCTGGCATCTGCAGCAGCCCAGCCTCATCCGCAGGACGAGGGCTACAACTACATCCGTAACATCTCATACGTCCCTGCGGACGAGACGGACGCATACAGAAAGGAACGTTGTGTCCTCGACATCTATTATCCGGATACGGACAAGGGTTTCGCGACCCTCGTATGGTATCACGGAGGCGGTCTTGAAGGCGGCAACAAGGAGCTTCTCGAAGGTTTCCGCAGGCAAGGCTTTGCGGTGGTGAGCGTGAATTACCGCCTTTATCCTCAGGCAAAGTGCCCGAGCTACCTCGATGATGCTGCCCAGGCCCTTGCATGGACATTCGCCAATATAGAGAAATATGGCGGCAATACCGACCATATCTATGTCTCAGGACATTCGGCTGGCGGGTACCTTACCCTCATGCTGACCCTTGCAAAGGAATTCACGCAGCAGTACGGCCTCGATGCCGACCGTATAGCTAAGTCATATCCTGTCAGCGGACAGACCGTAACCCACTACACCATCCGTAAGGAAAGAGGGCTCCCTGACGGCATACCTGTGATAGACGGATTCGCTCCGATAACGCATGCAGGCAGAGGAGGTGCGCCGCTTGTACTCTTCTCCGGTGACCGTGACCTCGAGATGCTCGCAAGATGGGAGGAAAATGTTCATCTTCAGGCTCTTCTGAAGAATTTTGGTCATGATTCGGTTCTATATGAACTTGACGGATTCAATCATGTGACTGTGCTCCAGCCTGCAGTGACATGGATTGCGTCAGATATTCGCAGGCTCTGGCGCGCTGCACACAAGTAGCATTCTCACTTTAGCTGATACAGTTTCAGTCCGAACTCCGGAGCCTTCGCTATGAGATGGTCGAAGATGTCGGACTGAATCCTTTCATATTCGTTCCAGACCTTGTCCGTGAGGAAGAAATACACCTCTATAGGCAGTCCGAACTGAGCGGCCTCCCTTTGGGCTACAATGATGTCAAGCTCTTGAGCCACAACGGGATGGGACCTGAGATATTTCTCAATATAGGTCCTGTAGGCCTGAGTGTTAGTCGCCATTTCCCCTGCGCAATTCTTGATGCTCTTCATGTCGATGAATATCTTTTTCGACACCCTTCTGCCCCCGCTTTCCTGCATGCCTCTCCAGTTCTTGAACGGCTCGCTCACGAGGGTGTAGGGCGGAATCATTGTGATGGTGTTGTCCCAGTTGCGCACCTTCACTGTGTTCAGTGTTATTTCCTCAACCGTCCCGTTTGCACTGTCGTCAGGAAGCTGGATCCAGTCTCCTATCCTCACCATATTGTTCTGCGACAGCTGTACTCCCGCCACGAATCCGAGTATGCTGTCCTTGAATACCAGCATCAGCACGGCGGCCGAAGCCCCTAATCCTGTCAGCAGCACCTTCGGTGACTTGCCTATGAGCACAGCCACGACTATTATGGCGCCGAGAAACCACAGCAGCACCTGAATTGCCTGAACCAGGCCCTTCAGCGGATGATTCTTGTTGCGCCTGCTCTTGCTGTATATGTCGAAAATGCTCAGGACAAGTGAATTGGCTGTCATGAGCATGATTGTGATGACATATACAGTGGCAGCTCTTTCCACAATCTGCATCCATGTGCTGCCTTTCTCCATCAGAATATATGTGAGGATGAGTCCCGCTATGCCTGGGATGAGAAGCAGCAGATTCCGGCCTGTATGATGGCTGCGGAGAAAAGGGCTGATACGTTTGAAGATATTGCTCATAGTGATTATACTTTTTGTTCAATACATTCAACTATTATGCAACAGCAATCCACTTTTCATCCACTTTTTCTGATCCGGATGCCGGGATAAATGTCTGATAGCCAGAAACCGGAACCCCGGATCCGGCATAATCCTCCACTTCTTTGCGGCGCGGTATGGCAGAATCTCTTCAGATTACCTATTTTTGTTAAGACAAATGAATCATATAATCCATGAAATCACCAAGACTCATAACCCTGCTCCTGTTCATGTGTTCATGCTCGTGTTCAGAGAAAAACAACGGCAACGGTACGAATGATCTGCCCGAAGGTACGGGCGATGTCACTGCTTATGTCACCACGGCCGATGCAAAGAATCTTTTCAAGAAATCGTTCTTCGATTTCACCGACCTCAATGTCCTCAGTTCATCAAAGATCCTCTATGACAAGACGGCCACGATACAGGAGATTGACGGATTCGGACTTGCAGTCACCACAGCCTCATGCTACAACCTGCTCTGCATGTCTGAGGACGACCGCACGGCCTTCCTTACCCAGATGTTTTCGCCTGAGGAAGGAGTCGGCTCAAGTCTCATCAGGGTTTCCATCGGGGCCTCAGACTTCTGTCTCAAGGAGGAATACACCTGGTGTGACGAGAAAGGTCTGGAGAATTTTGCAGTCCATCCTGAAGACAGACAGTACCTTTTCCCTGTCCTCAAGGAAATATATGCTATAAACCCGGATGTGAAGATCATAGGCTCTCCGTGGTCATGTCCCAAATGGATGAAAGGCGGTCAGCATTGGTACGAAGGCAATGACCCGGCAGTTCTGGAAAAGGATTATGACTCCTGGACAAGCGGCCGTCTGAAGCCGTCGTGCTATCAGGCCTATGCCGATTATTTCGTGAAATGGATTCAGGTGATGGAGGGGGAAGGCTTTGATATTCATGCCATAACTATGCAGAACGAACCTCTCAATCATGGTAATTCGATGTCTATGTACATGCCATGGACCGACCAGAGGGATTTCCTGAAGGTTCTCGGTCCTACATTGCAGAAGAACGGTCTCGGAGATGTGCGCATACTTCTCTTCGACCACAACTATAACTACGACGACAAGGCCTCTCAGGTCGGCTATCCTCTTCATATCTATGCCGATGAGGAAGCTGCCCGGTGGGCTCATGGATCAGCATGGCACAGCTATGGCGGGAGCGTCACGGAACTTGACCAGATCATCCACGAGTACCCGGACAAGTCAATCTATTTCACCGAGGCATCCATCGGAGAATGGAACTATAATTTCAGCGACTGCCTGCTGAATGACTTTGCTTCGATCTTCCTCGGCACCCTCCGGCGCAATGGACGGGGCGTGACCCTTTGGAACATCATGCTTGACGAGAACAACAGACCCTATAGCCCGCAGGACGGATCATGCAAGACATGCTTCGGCGGCGTGACCATCGATTCCAAGGACTACAAGACCATAACGAGAAACAGCCACTGGTACAATGTAGCCCATGCATCAGCAGTAGTGAAACCGGGTGCAAGGAGGATAGAGACTTCCGGATATAAGTTTCCTTCTGGCGTGGAATGCCTGATGTTCCTGAATGCCGACGGTTCTGTCGCAGCCCTGATTCTCAACACTACAGGTGAATCAAAGCCATTGGTCTTTGCAAATGACAGCTTTACCGTAAAATATAGCGCTCCGGCGAAATCCATAGTCTCTCTTATCTGGAATGAATAACAACATATAACTTACATGATGATGAACAGATTATCCCTGCTCCTTGCAGGAGCCATTCTCCTGGCCTCATGTTGCCAGACCCGGACACCGGAAATACCTGTATATCTCGACGAGTCCCAGCCTCTGGAAGCCCGCGTCGAGGACGCCCTCTCCCGCATGACGCTCGAGGAGAAGGTGAAGATCA
>CAYXMV010000096.1:0-8293 GCA_964466235.1 uncultured Muribaculaceae bacterium
CATCTTCTCGCCGTTTGTCATGAAGTATGCAGAGATGTATCCTCTGTCGAACTGCATTCCCTCAACGACCTTCACCTCAGTCTCGGTGCCTTTCGCTTCCTCGACTGTGATTACGCCGTCCTTCTTCACCTTCGACATTGCGTCTGCGATGAGCTTTCCGATATAGCTGTCGTTATTGGCTGAAATCGTGCCGACCTGCTCGATCTTCGCATAGTCCTCGCCCACTTCCTGGCTCTGCTCGCGGAGGCTTTCCACAACAGCTGCAACAGCCTTGTCGATACCTCTCTTGAGATCCATAGGATTTGCGCCCGCAGTCACATTCTTGAGTCCCACATTGATGATTGCCTGTGCGAGAACAGTTGCAGTCGTTGTACCGTCGCCGGCCTGCTCATTGGTCTTTGGAGCCACTTCCTTGACCATCTGGGCACCCATGTTCGCGAACCTGTCCTCAAGCTCGATCTCCTTTGCTACGGTCACACCGTCCTTGGTCACCTGGGGTGCGCCGAACTTCTTATCTATGACCACATTACGTCCTTTCGGGCCAAGAGTAACCTTCACTGCGTCTGCCAGTGCGTCCGCGCCTTCCTTCATCTGAGCACGGGCGTCAATATTGAATTTCATTTCCTTTGCCATGACTTTTTTCTCCTATTTCATTAAAGTATTGCCAAAATGTCTGACTGCTTCATGATGATGTAGTCCTTTCCTTCCACTGAAACCTCGGTTCCTGCGTACTTTCCGTAGAGCACCACGTCGCCTACCTTCACTTCCATAGGCTCGTCCTTCTTACCCGGACCCGCCGCTACGACTGTACCCTGCTGTGGTTTTTCCTTTGCTGTATCAGGAATGAAAAGTCCCGATGCTGTCTGTGTCTCGGCCGCCTTCGGCTCGATGACAACTCTGTCTGCTAATGGTCTGATCATAGTATTATGCTTTTATTATCTGTTCATGTACAGGCCCTCATGCCATCCCGAGCGATGCCGGGGACCGGGTCGAGCCCCCATAGGACAAAAGAAATGCCAGCCCCGACAGACTGACAAATTGTCATATCACCTGTTCATCCAAAGTCTGAAATGCCATAGGATCACCCCGACCGACACCGATACGTTAAGTGAGTGTTTGGTACCGAATTGCGGAATCTCGAGAGCCATGTCCGCAGCATCGACGACATCCTGACGCACCCCTGACACCTCATTCCCAAATACTATGGCATATCTGCCACCCTTTGCCGGAACAAATGTGTCAAGCATCACCGAGCCTATGGTCTGTTCCGCGCAGACAATCGTATAGCCATCCTCTTTCAGACGCATGACGGCTTCCATAGTGTCATCGACATGCTCCCATTCCACGCTGTCCTCAGCTCCGAGAGCCGACTTATGGATTTCTGCAGAAGGAGGTACGGCGCAGATGCCGCACAGCCATATCTTGTCCGCCTTGAATGAATCTGCAGTGCGGAATGCAGACCCCACATTATGTGCGCTGCGTATGTTGTCAAGCACCACGACCACCCCCGATTCGGGCAGTTCCCGGTACTCTTCAGCCGAAACTCTGCCGAGTTCTATGTTCAATAATTTCCTGTTTGCCATAAGTCTTGTCAAAAGTTATCAACACAAAGGTAGTGAAAAAACAAAAAATGTTTAATTTTGCATTCCCGTAATCGTGAGATTGAGCCGAATTTACGGCCCGGGGCATTTAAAAAACAAAATCTATGAAACAGGATCTCCAAATTTTCAATCTGATCAGGAAGGAAGAGGAAAGACAGACGTCGGGCATCGAGCTGATCGCTTCCGAAAACTATGTAAGCAGACAGGTGCTTGAAGCATTGGGCTCCATCTGCACCAATAAATACGCTGAAGGCTATCCGGGAGCAAGATATTATGGCGGATGCGAGGTTGTCGATCAGATCGAACAGCTTGCAATCGACAGGCTCTGTGAACTTTATGAAGCGGAATATGCCAATGTCCAGCCGCATTCCGGCGCACAGGCCAACATGGCCGTGATGATGGCATGTCTCAAGCCGGGAGATACCTTCATGGGTCTTGACCTCGCTCACGGCGGACACCTTACCCACGGTTCACCAGTGAACATGTCGGGAATCCTCTACAATGCAGTCTCATACGGTCTCAGCGAGTCAACCGGAATGATAGATTATGCTCAGATGGAGGAAAGAGCCCTCGAATTCAAGCCGAAACTCATCATCGGAGGTGCTTCGGCATACTCAAGGGAGTGGGACTACGCAAGGATGCGTGAGATCGCCGACAAGGTCGGTGCCATCCTCTGGATCGACATGGCCCATACCGCAGGCCTCATCGCTGCCGGACTTCTCAGCAACCCTGTGAAATATGCCCATATCGTGACTTCAACAACTCACAAGACCCTCCGCGGACCTCGTGGCGGAATCATCCTTCTCGGAAAGGATTTCGACAATCCGTGGGGCCTCAAGACTCCTAAGGGCGTGGTGAAGAAGATGTCCCAGATCCTTAACTCAAGCGTGTTCCCCGGCGTCCAGGGCGGTCCTCTCGAGCACTGCATCGCTGCCAAGGCGGTTTCGTTCTATGAGGCTCTTCAGCCTGAATTCAAGGAATATCAGAGACAGGTGGTCTCCAATGCCGCAGCCATGGCGGAGGCCTTTGTATCAAGAGGATACAAGATTGTCTCAGGAGGTACTGACAACCATCTCATGCTCATCGACCTCCGTACCAAGTTCCCGGATCTGACCGGCAAGGTCGCAGAGAAGGAACTTGTGAAGGCTGACATAACAGTGAACAAGAACATGGTGCCGTTCGATACCCGCACTCCGTTCTCTACATCAGGTATCCGCGTCGGTACTCCTGCCATCACATCACGCGGTTTCGTGGAAAAGGATATGGAATTCATCGTCGATCTCATCGATACAGTCCTTACTGCTGCCGCTGCCAACCTTGACCTCATTGCAGGCAAGACCGAGGAAGGACGTGAGGCATACGAGGAAGTTCTCGCAAACGTAAGGAAGCAGGTGCGCATGAAGACCACCGGAATGCCTCTCAACAGATATTGATATAAATATCCCGCTGAAGAATTTAAACAGTTTCTAAAGATGCTTCACTTTGTTCAGCATTACAGATGATGAATGGAGTGAAGCATCTTGTTTTATGTCCGTCAGTCGGTGACCCCGTCACGAAGGTTGCCGAGCTGGTCCTGGACCGGGCGTGTGCCTCCGGTGTTATCGACAATGGCAAAATTCGTGTTCTTCTCGCTTGAAGTGAAGCGCATGAGCCACCAGCCGTCGTCAGCCTCCATATTGAAACGGAACGATGCGGGTACATTGCTCGGAGCATCGGAATGGAAACGCACCAAAGGCTTGTCGAGCCGTCGCGTATCTGCATTCGAGAAACCTTCTCCCCAGAGCTCAACACGACGCTGGAACCATATCTCATCTTCAAGACTGCGGCCTCCTGCCGAAACGGAATATGAAGGGTCACGGTATGTACGTACAAAATTCTCGAGCACTTCGACGGCTTCAGCAGTCTGGCCGCTCTTCGCAAGTCCTTCTGCCTGAATGAGAATCATCTCCTCGACCCTCATGAAAGGCCAGTCCTCGTCATTTACCGTACCTCCGATGCTGAACATTCCGAACTTCACATTGGTGTATGGCAGGAAAGCCATCTTTACATTGTCAATCTCCAATGTGGCTACTGCGGGACCGCTCGTGCCTCCCCAGGTCACCGATTCGAGAAGAGGGGACTGCAGAGACTCATCCACCCACCATCCCTTGCGCACGTCCATTGCCGGAATCTTGTCGTACAGCAGGGAGTTGATGCATGCATAGACCTGACATGCAGCGGAATATCCGTCGCCGGAGAATGAGCGGAGCCATGAACTCGAAGTCGCATAAGGATTGCCTATCGCTATGTCGCTTCTCATGTCATATCCCCATATCCAGTTGTGTTCACCGATGTCGTAAAGGAAAGGCTTCGACACTTCTTCCATGGAGGCCGGTACATATCCTGCAGCCGCCTTTGCCGCATCGGCTGCCGCCAATGCCCATTCCTGCATATTGAGATAGGCACGGGCACGAAGTCCGTATGCCACCTGCTGATCGATACGTGACTTGTCCGTCCTCACATAGCCTTCAAGGTTCTCAATCGCAAATGTGAGGTCGCTGATTATCAGTTCATAGACCTCGGCTACGGATGCCCGCGGATTCTCGGTGAAGTTCCCGGTGGCCTCGGTCACCAGAGGTACTGCCGGCTTGTCCTGAGCCCCGGCTGCATAGCCGAACTGGAAATAAGGAACGAGATTCAGATATGCAAATGCCCTGATGGCCTTTGCCTGCGCGATCTTCTGAAGCACGGCGGCATCCTCTGTAGAATAAGGATAGGCCTTCAGAATTTCGTTGGCGACGGCGATTTCATTGTAAGGAGCTGCATAACGGATATAGGGATTGGCATAGTCCGCATTGCGCGAAGTCAGATTGCCGCATACGGAGAACCAGTTGTATCCGTTGTCTGCGAGTACCATGTCTGCCGCCTCTATGTCATTTGAAAAGCACATCATCAGAAAGCCCCAGTCATCCGGACGTGTGCCACCTAATGTGCCTCCCGGAGCTCCGAGCTTGGTGAACATTCCGTTGAATGATGCATCTGCGCGGGAAGGAATCACGGAATTGGTGTTCTGCACCTGAGCAGCAGTCACTATTCCTCCCTGAGGCTCGAGGCTGTCCATCCGGCTGCATGATGCAGCCAGCACGGCTATCGTCAAAATATATATTCTTGTATTCATGATATTTCCTTTTTAAAATGTAACGGTGACACCGGCTGTGATTGTGCGCATGGCCGAATAAGATCCGCTGTTGAGGCCTGATCCCGAAGTGAAGGAGCCCAGTCCCATCGAATATCTCGGATCCACGCCTTTGCGGGCAGAGACCACGGCCAGATTGTCGCCTGACACATAAATGCGCACACCTGATACCTTCAAGGCAGAAGCTGCCTCGTCAGGGAGAGTGTATCCGAGGGTGATGTTGTTGATGCTCAGATAGTTCGAACTGATGAGGTAATTGTCAACAGCGGTCTGTCCCACCGATGTGTCGCCGTCAAGACGAGGAATGTCGCTGTCCGGATTCTCCGACGACCACGATTTGAGGACATCCTTGTGCCATGCGGTTCCCACACCCGAAGAAGTGTGCATCAGGGCCTGATATGTTCCGTCGTAGTAGCGTCCGCCCAGCTGGAATGAGAACTGCGCTGAGAAGTCGATCCCGTATGCCTTAATCGAGGTCCCGAATCCTCCATAGACCTTAGGTAGCACGGATCCGATCTCATACTGGTCGGCCTCCGTAAATACGGATGTCGTCTCGGACTCTCCTGTCCACGCACCGTCAGACGTGAGCACTTTCTTGTACCAGAGAGCCTTTCCGGTGGAAGGATCGACTCCGGCATATCTTCTCATATAGGCTTCATACAGCGAACCGCCTACCTTATATATATAGTTGCCTCCCTTTATGCCTTCCTCAGACACGGAAGGATCGAGCGATAGTATGCGGTTGCGGTAATGGCTGATGTTGAGGTTCCATGTCCAATCGACAAAGAGCGAATTAATGAAATGTCCGTCGAGATTGAACTCGAATCCGTCATTGAGGATTGAACCGACATTCACAGGGTAGAATCCTGTCGGATTGCCGGCAGAGAGCGGCACATCCTTGCTGTAGAGAAGGTCAACCGTCTTGCGTGAGAAATATTCAATCCCACCGTTGAGCCACCATCCGAGCAGCTCGAAGTCCAGTCCCGCATTGAAAGAATGCGATGATTCCCATGTCAGGGCCTCATTGCCCTTGTAGTCGAGCTCAAGGGAATATTCGCCGGTGGTTTCGTTATAGGAATGGGTATAATTGTCAGCGTATGGGTAGTATTTGCGGGCATAGTTGGCAGAAGGATAGAGATTGTCGTTTCCCTGCACTCCGTAGCTTGCCTTCAGCTTGAGCATCTGCACCCAGCTTACATTGGACATAAAGTCCTCTGCGCTGATCAGCCATGCCCCACCGACGCTTCCGAAATTGCCCCATCTGTTACCTGGAGCGAAGCGCGACGAACCGTCCCTGCGGTATGACCCGCTCAGAAAATATTTCCCGCCATAGTCATACTGCACCCGGGCGAGAAGTCCCTGAGTGATATAGTCGGCGGTATATGAGGATGTCTGCTTCGACTTTGTGCCGTCGGCATTGCCGAGTTCTCCGATATACGGGTCATACAGATGGTCGTTCTGCCCTTCTAAGAACTGCACCTTGAGCTGATATATCTCATATCCCGCAAGTGCGCTGAGGCTATGTCTGCTGCCTTTGAAGTCGGTCTTGTACTCCGCCAGCACCTGTCCGTTGATGGCGAAATCCCTGTCGCTGCTCACATACACGAGTCCGTCGGTAGAACTCTGGGAACCGAACTGGCTGTAGAGAGCATTGTAACGTGAATTTTCCGATGTCACTCCCACATTGGCATTGACTGAGAGCCCCTGCACGGGCTTGACTTCGAAGCCCCATTTCCCGATGATGATGTCGGTATATCTCTTCTTGCTGTTCACCTCGTTGTCCCTGACGGCATTGCCCACGAATGAAGGCCTTGCGAAATTGGTCTGGTTCGAGTCATAGACCTTCATCCCGTCCTGCATCATGATGTTTCCCTCGGCGTCACGCACATACAGAGGATAGATCGGGCCCATCATGTTGGTCACATAGAAAATATTGGATGAAGATCCGAAAGTGCTTGAATATGAAGCCGTTTCGGAATCGGAGTGAGTGTAGCTCAGGCTGCTTGTCACCTTCAGCCACGGCTTGACCTGATAATCCGCGTTGATTCGTGCCGTATATCTCTGATAATCGGAATTGTTCACGATACCGCCGTCGTTGAGGTAGCCGATGCTGCCGTAATAGGTGAGTCTGTCCTTCGAGCCGCTGACCGAAAGATTGTACTCCTGGCGGAAGGAATTGTGGAAAGCCTCGTCGTACCAGTTGTCCGGAATATAGTAATATTCTCCGTCGGAATATCCGAGAGTCGCTTTCGGATTGAGCTTGAAGTTGGTCCCGATGAATTTCTCACCGTAAGGTACGGTGAACACCTTGTAGCCGAGACCTCCGTTGTTCCTGTCGAACAGATAGGTATCCGCGTAAGCGAAGGCCTCTTCCGATGATTTTCCTGCGTATATCTGCGAATTATACATCATCCTGTAATGGGTCTCATAATAGAGAGCCGGGTCAGTGATGACGTCATACTGGGGAATCAGACGGGAATTGGAACCCCACCGCGCATCGAATTTCACTGTTCCGTCGCCGGCAGAAGCCCTTTTGGTGGTGATCAGAACCACTCCGTTGGCACCTCTTGCCCCATAGATGGCAGAAGCTGCCGCATCCTTGAGCACAGACATCGATCCCACATCGTTGGGATTTATGTCCGAAAGGCTTCCGTCGTAAGGCATGCCGTCAACGATATAGAGAGGGGAGTTGCCGGCGCTCATCGAGCCTATGCCTCGGATACGGATTGTCGGACCTCCTGAAGCCGGATCGCCCGAAGACGAGATGACCTGCACTCCCGGAGCAGTACCGGCAAGAGCATTGGTGACGTCGGTCGATACGCGGTTCTCAATCGTTTCTGCCTTCACCATCGATGCGGAACCGGTGAAGGAATTCCGAGACACCGTTCCGTATGCCACTACGATTGTCTCGTTCAGGAATTCATTGTCGGGGTCAAGTGCAATATTCAGGACACCGTGCTTTTCCACCATGATTTCCCGGGTCTTGTAGCCGACAGAAGAAAATACTACTGTGCCGGGAGATGGCAGAGTCATGCGGTAGTAACCTTCTGCGTCAGTGTTTGTCCCGGTCAGTGTGCCTGCCAAATGTACGGAGGCGAAGGGGACAGGTTCTTTGTTGGAGGAATCTGTCACATAGCCGAACACAGTGATCTCCTGCCCATAGGCGAATGCAGTCACGAGTGTGGCCAGAAGCATGAAAATCAGTCTCATCTTGACAAATGTTTAACAATTGATAAAAAGTGTTGCAGTCCGGTAGGGTATCCGTCCACTGCGGTCGGTTTAATTGTCATCAATATTGTCAACGCTCCGGATTATCATTTTTTGTGCCATAGATTCTTGACACCTCGGACGTTTCTTGCTGATAAAGCTTCCGAGGCGGACAGTAGTAACCGGCCGGGTCCTTCGCAGGAGCCGGCCGGTTTTCAATATTTATGTAAATAACCAGAAGGTGCTGTTGATATTCAGCTTTAGAATCCCCAGCCGGCGCTGAGGCAGAGGGTGCCGGCCATCGGTGAGT
>CAYXMV010000097.1:0-8183 GCA_964466235.1 uncultured Muribaculaceae bacterium
ACAACCGGACAGAAGGATCACCCTGACCGGACTGTATGTAAACGAGGAACTTGTCAGGGCCGGGGCAGAATACGACGGACATATCATAATAGGGAAGAACATCACTTCCGCCGACCGGATAACCCTCACGCACAGGCAGAATTCGTTTTCCTTTTCAATGTCGTCCTTCACCTATGGCAAGGCTGACGATTCCATGACATACCGTCTGAAGGGATTTGACGACAGGTGGAGAAAAATACCGGCCGGTAGCAATACTGTTTCATTCATCAATGTGCCTGCGGGTGATTATGTATTTGAATATGCCTGCGCTGATTCCGGGTCAGGTAGCGGTGGAGCAATATCTTCGATAGATCTTGAGATAACCCCGGTATGGTATCTGACCACAGGCGCGTATGTCATTTATTTCTTGCTTTTTGCAGGGTTCTGTATTGCGGCCTTCTATTACTGGAAGATGCGTCACATGCTTTCCATGGAACATGCGGAAAGAGAGAGGGCCATAGCCATGGCAGACAGCAAGACGGAATTCCTGTCGGATATTTCGCACGAGTTCAAGAGTCCGTTGAGCATAATCCTGAACTATATCTCGAGGATGACTGCCTCTGAGTCTGACGTGCTGAGGTCACGTGAACTGCAGACAGTGCAGAAGAATGCAGAAAAGATGCATCTGCTTCTCAATCAGATGCTGGAATTCAATGAAAACGGGGCTCAGTCGCTCTTCATGCCTACAGCCGTATCCCTTGGGGCCATGGCGAAAGAAGTCTGGGCAAGATATGCAGGAGCATTCGCAGACAAGCAGATCAGCGCTCGTTTTGTGTCCGATGACATCGGATATATCTTTATGGTGGATAAGGTCCAGATGGAGTCAGTCTTTCAGAATCTCCTGTCCAACGCCTTGAAATTCACCCCTTCAGGCGGAAGCATACTCATGTCAGTGACAATCAGCGAAGAGACTTCCGACATGGTCTATGTCGATATAAAGGTTGAGGACAGCGGCTGCGGAATAGCTGAATCCGAGCTGCCGAAGATCTTCAACAGATACTATATGGCTCCTTCCGGTCAACGCTTGAATTCCGGCGGCTCGGGAATAGGACTGAATATAGTCAGGTCCATCGTGGAAAGGCATAAAGGAAAAATATGGGTCGAATCGGAAATAGGGAAGGGAAGCTGCTTCACCATCCGTCTTTCCACCCTGAAGTCCGAGTCATTCATCCTGAAGTCCGCAATAGACATAGAAGAGTCCCTGCACAATCTTTCGCAGGTATGGCAGCACGAGCGTAAGCCTATAATCCTTATCGTCGAGGACAATCAGGACATCCGCGACTTCATCATTGCTTCGTTGGGCAAGGATTATGTGTTCCTGACGGCCACCAACGGTCATGCGGCCCTCGAACTGCTGAAATCAGAAAAGGTGGATCTCGTCATAACGGATATAGCCATGCCGGAAATGGACGGACTTGCCATGAGCCGGATGATCCGCAACAATCTGGAGACGGCTTTCCTGCCTATAATCATTCTGACAGGCAAGAACGACATGCAGACTCAGATCCAGTCATTCGAATATGCAGATGCCTTCATCAGCAAGCCTTTCGATCTCAATTATCTGAATGGCAGGATCATCAGGCTTCTTATCAAGCACGAGCAATATCTGAGCAAGATCAGGCAGAAGAAGATGCTCCTTCCCGAAGCCGAAGAACTTGATTCCCCTGACGAGAAATTTCTCAGCGAAATCATCAGGATAGTCAACAAGAACATCGCGGATGCGGATTTTTCTGTGGCGACGCTCTGTCGGGAAAGTCATTGGTCGGACAAGCAGGTCTATAGAAAGATCAAGCAGCTGACCGGCAAGACAGTTTCCGAATTCATAAGGGAAATACGTCTTGAAAAGGCAGCTGCATATCTGTTGCAAGGCAAACTGACTATAAATGAAGTGATGTACAAGGTCGGATTCACCACTGCCTCATATTTCTCCAAATGTTTCAAGGAAAAATACGGCGTGACTCCTACGGAATACAGGGAATGACGGTCTGCCGTGCTCAGCGGTATTTCTCAAAATCCGGCATGGCTATGTTGGCGATGAAGTCCTTGAACTTCTTGTCGTCCTTAGGACATATCACCAGAACATCCTCCGTATCTATGACCATGAAATCCTCAAGGCCCTTGACGGCCACTAATTTCTTCTTTTCGGGAGATACCACCATCACTCCGCGGGAATTCTCCATGAGGGTCTTTTCCGCTGTGAACGCATTTCCCATCAGGTCCTTGTCCGGAAGATAAGAATAGAGAGACTCCCATGTTCCGATGTCATGCCAGCCGAATCTCACAGGATATATCCATGCGTTTCCTGTCTTTTCCATCACTCCGTATCCCACGGATATGTTGAGGCAGTCGGTATATGCACGCGCGATGAAATCCGGCTCTATCTTGGTTCCGAGGGCGCTTTCCCATCCTCGGAACAGGCCTGTCACCGCCGGGAGATGAGTCTCCATCTCGCGTCTGATGGTCTTTGCCCTCCACATGAAGATACCGATGTTCCAGAGGAATTCGCCGGTGCTTATGAATACCTTTGCAAGCTCCCTGTCAGGCTTCTCAGTGAAAGTCTTTACCGGCATCGGCTCCGCGCCCTCCGCGGCCAGACGTCCGCCCTGGATCTGTATATAGCCGTAATTTGTGTCCGGTCTTGTCGGAAGTATGCCGAAAGTCATCAGGACATCATTGTCCTCGATATATTCGAATGCCTTCGTCATGGTCTCGGCAAAAAGTGCCTCGTCATCTATTATGTGGTCTGACGGAGTAACGACCATTCTGGCTTCAGGATTCCTTTTCAGCAGGGTATATGTCGCGTATGCCACGCATGGTGCAGTGTTTCGTGCATACGGTTCGAGAAGAAGATTCCTGTCCTCAAGTTCCGGTATCTGCTCCTTCACTATGTCGCGGTATCTCTCGCCTGTTACCACAAGGATATTCTCCTGAGGCACAATCTTGAGGAATCTTTCGTATGTGGTACGTATGAAAGTCCTGCCGGTATCGGCCACATCCAGAAACTGCTTAGGTCTGGCGGTCTTGCTTACAGGCCAGAACCTTGTTCCGAGTCCGCCGGCCAGTATGACGCAATAGCGATTTTCTCTGTTCATCTCTATGAGGTTTTATGTCTGTCCTAAATATATAAAGGTATATATGCCTGCGGAATCCATTCTATTTCCGCCCTGTCGCCATCGAAAGTCACTGCGACGACGTCAAAATGGCATTCCTGTTCACCGAAAGCCCGTCCCTTTTCCGTGTTAAGGTATCTCAGGGCCGCCTTCGCTATCCTGTCCTGCTTTACATGTCCCACATTGTCCTGCGGAGGTGCCTGGATGCTCATCCTGCGGGCCTTGACCTCCACAAAATGTATTCCGTCGGCATCGAATGAAATAATATCGATTTCAAGATGCCCCCATCTCCAGTTCCTCTCCACGATGACATGTCCCTTCCCGCGCAGGAAGTCACAGGCCATATCTTCTCCGAGCCTTCCTAATTCGCGTCGGTAATTCTTTCCACCCTCCATTCTCCCTCCTCCTTTCTTACGGTCGCCTTTCTTGTCTTGCTGTGCCCGTCAGCCTCAAGAGTATAGATGACAGTTCTCCTGTCACCCTCTTTCCTGACTTCGGTCACATCTGTCACAGCCTTTTCAAGTATGGACGATGCTATCGAGAGCACAGTACTGTCCTCTGCGCTGAGCACCTCCCATGCCTCCTTGTAACTGTCGAGATAATCCTTCATTGCCACAGTGTCGCAGAGTTCCGAGGCCTTCTCAAAATCCCCTGCAGTCACAGCACGGTTGAATGCTTCCACCACTTCTGCAGGCCCCATCTCAACACTCTGGCCGCCTTTGCATCCCCCTGTGAGGAACAGGAAGGCCGCCACTGCTCCGAGGGCGACGCCTCCGATGAATGTCTTTTTCAGTATATCTTTCATAATCATAATGTTGGTCTGTCTGATCCGTCAGTCAAAATTGACAATAGTGACTCCCGTACCCCCGAACTGGATATGCTCGTCCCTTACGCCTGACACCCCCGGAGTGGTACGGAGATATTTCTGAATCTCGTCCCTGAGCACGCCCGTGCCTTTTCCATGGATTATCCTCACGCTCGGCACGCCCACCATGATGGCGTCATCCACATAGTGCATGACCTTCTCGATGGCATCGTTGAGCCTCTCGCCGCGCAGGTCTATCTCAGTCTTGAAATTCAGTTTCCTTTCCGAAATGGAAGTGTCCATCTTCAGAGTCGAAGCCGGGCGGGCTGCCTCCTTCACCGCATTCTTGAACTCATTGGAAGTAATTCTTTCTACCTTGTCATGCGGCATCTTGCTGCTGATGTTGCCTATCATCACGACCACAGCCTTTGCCGAGACCTTCGACACCTCACCCACCATGCCGTTCTCCTTGACCCTCACCTTCTCGCCTACCTTCAGAGGAGCCGACCTGAACGCCTCTATCCTCTCCTTCTCGGCCTGCTGTTCACGCAGTTCCTTCTGAGCATTCTCGTCTGCACGCTTGGCTTTGCGCTGCTGCTGACGAGCCCTGCGGGCATCGATCTGCTGTATCTTGCGCTCGATATAATCGTCCTTCTCCTTCTGCTCCTGCTCCTTCTTTGCAGCAAGAATGGACATAAAGTCCTGAAGTCCCTTGCGGGCCTCCTGAGTCTCCTCTTTGGCGGCCTGGGTCTCCTTGATGGTCCTGATGGTATTCTCCACCTGTCTGTTAGCGCCCTTGATTATCTCCTCCGCCTCCTTCTTTGCTTCGTCCAATATGTCTTTCTTGAGCTGCTTTATCTGCTGGAGTTCCTTCTGATATTTGTCAGTTATGCTTTCGAGAGTCTTGTCTGTATGCTTGATGCGCTCGAGCTTCTCGTCCAGTGCCTTCCTGTTGCGGGCGATCTTGCGGAGATTCCGCTCGATTCCCACGAACTCCTCACCCGCACGTGCCTCTGCGTCCTTGATTATGCTGTCAGGCAGTCCCATCTTGCGCGCAAGCTCGAAGGCGAAAGAATTGCCGGGCAGTCCCATCTCCAGCTTGAACATAGGAGCAATATTCTTAACATCGAACATCATGGCACCGTTCATCACTCCGGTCTCACCAGATGAAGCGTATAGTTTCAGATTCGTGTAATGCGTAGTGATCACTCCGTATGCACCGCGACGGTCGAGTTCGCTGAGTATAGCCTCCGCAATCGCACCTCCGGCAGCCGGTTCCGTACCTGATCCGAACTCATCGATCAGCACAAGCGTACGGTCATCCGCCTTTGCCAGCATCTCCTTCATGTTCACGAGGAAGGAACTGTATGTACTGAGGTCATTGTCGATGGACTGGTCGTCGCCTATGTCAACCATTATCCTGTCGAACACAAGCATCTCAGAAGTCTCCGAAGTAGGAATCAGCATACCCCACTGAAACATATACTGGAGAAGTCCCACGGTCTTGAGACACACCGACTTGCCACCCGCATTAGGCCCCGAGATAAGCAGAATGTGCTTCTGAGGGGTAAGTGTCGCGGTAAGTGGTACGATCTCCTTCTTTTCTTTCCGGAGAGTCCTTTCAAGCAACGGATGACGGGCCTTTCGGATATTCATCTCTCCGTTGTCCGAAATCACAGGCATTCCGGCGATGAAGTCCAGTGCCACCTGTGCCTTCGCCATCAGGAAGTCTATCTCGCCGAGATAACGGGCTCCATCAAGAAGGTCTGGGATATACGGCCGGAGGAATTCGGTGAACTCATAAAGTATCCTGAGTATCTCGCGCTGCTCTCCGAAACGGAGCTCCTTGATCTGGTTGTCAAGCTCCACCACCTCAGCCGGCTCGATGAATGCCGTCTTTCCCGTGGCCGACTCGTCATATATGAATCCCGCTATCCTCTTCTTGTTTGCCGCACTCACCGGGATCAGCATCTTTCCATCACGCACCGACACGCCCGCATCGCTGTCAACAATGCCTTCCTCCTGAGCCTTCTTCAGGATTGCGGAAATCCTTCTCGAAATCGCGCCCTCCTTCTCTCTGAGCGACTTCCTTATATTATAAAGCTCATCCGAAGCCGTGTCCTTCACGTCGCCGTAACGGTCAAGGATGGAATCAATCCTGCGCTGTACCTCCGGGAATCCCATAATCGGGGCACTCATCCTCTTCAGGTTGGGATATACCCCGTCCTTCACTCCTTCAAAGAATGAAGTGACCTTCCTGAGCGTATCCAGCATGGTCTTGAGTTTGCGCAGCGACAGCAGATCGATGGCAGAAGAACTCCTCTCGAGAGGCTTCAGAAAATCGATGCAGTCAATGAATCCTCCCGACGGGAAACTGTCCTCAAACATCATTATGAGTCTCATCTCGTCAGTAAGGAACAGTCTCTTGCGTATCTGGGCCGCATTGGTGCAGAATGTCTCCGTCCCCGTCCTCTCCGCTGCGTAAGCCGTAGAACACCTGTCAGAAATGATGCTCCTGACGCGGTCAAACCCGATTTTCTGCTCCAATCTATGGTCTATATGTTTCTTTTTATCCTCCAAAACTTTCAGTCATATTATCTTAACCCGCAAAAATACCAAGATTATTCGACATATAGACCCACCTCGCAAATATTTCTCACATTTCCAATGCATTTCTTCTCCTCACCTTCTCTCCTCTCCTTTCCTTCTCCACGAAACCTGCCATTTTGATGGACAACCATAACCTGATGTCCTGCTTATCCACCAAACCAGCCATTTTGATGGACAACTCACGAAAGAATATCTGTTTCTCCATCAAATCAGCCCTTCCGATGGATAAACAGACATTATTTAGGAAACAATTCTTCGATTACGGAAAGATCAAGCTTCAGAATACGTCTGATCTGCTGATTGGTAGCGTTATAATTGAAATGCAGATGTCTTGCAGTATCGATTCTCTGTTCAGGATTAAGGAGAGATACTTTGCTGACACCATATTCCTTGCTTATATGTGATGTGGTGGCAGAAAACAGCTCATCATCAGTAAGAAACACAGAGTCTTTCAGACGAGCTGCAATCAGGCTGAATGCTTCTGCATTTCTTGTAAGTGCATTAAAGTAACTGCGTGGATCACGAAACATGCTTTCGCCTAAACCAATCTCACAGAACGACGGGAGGTATGCACGTATGCCTGTTATTTTCAAACCAGCGAATCTCTTAACCTCTCTTGTGTGAAGCAGCTCCCTCTGATTGTTGATTTTCATCTTGCTCAAAGGGACAGGCTCCAGATATTCAAGCCAGGCATTGAAAAAAGCACATCCGCCTCCCCATGGATAAGAATCGGGAGTATAAGCATCATTGGCAACGTAAGCATTACGGTTGACATAGATGATTTCGTTTCTCAACGCCTGCAATGTTTCTATCGGATGAATATCTGCGCAGAATCTATTCCAATTAAGATGATTGCCTTTTCGTGTGATGACTCTTTTAAGCCTGACTGCAAGCACTTCGAAGAATTCCATACATCTTTCCTTATGCCCAGACATTATCAGGTGCAGATGATTTGACATCAGTTCGAAAGTGATAAGCCTGCAACCCGTCACAATACAGGTTACAGACGCCAGCATCCACATTCCTAAATTGAAATCATCATCAGAACAGAAAATGTTCTGCATCTTGGTCCCGTCAGTATAGACATGCCAATATGGCCCATTGAGCATGAACTCATTCTCACAGATTCTCTCCTTCTCTGAAAAATTCAGAGCACCGATCTCCTTCTTCATAATATTCATCTTCCACTTTCCTTTACCCGGTTGTCTCTTTCCCAGTCTTTCCCTAACTTATGTTAACCGAGAGGTTCTCATTCCTCCTCTGTGCAACTGTCGTGTCATTGTCATCTGTAAAGTTGCGTTTCAAATTTAGGATTTTTAGTCACAAACTCATCCGAATCTCTCATAAAAATTCATCATTTCCACCAAAACCACCCCTTTTGTGGACAAACCCTTCATCAGCCACTGTTTCTCCACGAAAAGCCCCGTTTCGGTGGACAACTTACGTCTGAACCCCCGTTTCTCCACCAAACCGGCCCATTCGATGGACAACCACACGTTGTTGTCTGGAACGACGATTGTGGTGGAGAAGAATGTCAATAACTTCAGAAAATGTTTGGAAATTATGGGGGAGACTGTCTTAAAAGTAGCCTATCCCGATAGCACATTGTGATGCGTTTT
>CAYXMV010000098.1:0-8157 GCA_964466235.1 uncultured Muribaculaceae bacterium
ACTCGAAAATTCATCATAATATTTCAAATGATAAAATTTTAAACAGTTTCTTATTATCGCAAAAATAGAGAAAATGTCTTATCTTTGAAAGTTTTTATAACTGACAGACCTATGCGCAGATACATAATTCTCTCAATCCTCCTCCTTGCTTCTGCTCTGACGGCAGCCGCTCAGGACAAAGTACGTCTTGCTTATGACCTGGATTTTGAGATGAAGTTCGACAACAGGGAATTCTACCGCAGCCGGTTTTCCGAGTCAATGACCATATTCGGTGTCCGTCTGACTCCGTCCGTGGGTATTGAAGTCGTTCAGGACAACGGCATGAAGCATAGGCTGATGGCCGGCATCGACGTGATGAAGGATTTCGGTGATTCCATAGCGAACAAGGAGCTCTTCCGCGAACTTACCTTATATTATAATATGGAGAAGCGTTTCGGTGACAACGGTTTCGAAATGTACGCCGGCATCTTCCCGCGCAGGACTCTCGAAGGACGCTGGACCCAGGCCTTCTTCTCAGATTCCCTGACATTCTATGACAACAATCTCGAAGGCCTCCTTCTCAAACTAAGGCGCCCGAAGGCATATTTCGAGCTCGGAGCCGATTGGATGGGACTCACAGGGCAGTACAGGCGGGAACGATTCATGCTCTTCTCAAGCGGCGAAGGTCAAATCCTGCCTTTCACCTCATTGGGCTATTCTGTCTATGTGTATCATTATGCCGGTTCAAGGAAGGTGCGTGGCGTGGTTGACAACATACTCGTCAATCCATACATCAGACTTGATCTTGCGGAACTTATAGGCATTCAGAAATTCTCCCTTGTCGTAGGCTGGCTTCAGGCCATGCAGAACGACAGGCGTAATGTCGGAACATATACCGTACCCGGAGGTGGAGAACTCGATCTGGAAGTCAGTCACTGGAACCTCGGTGTCCGGAACATGATGTACTACGGCAAGGATATCATGCCTTACTACAACAGTCTTGACGCCGGCGGCTTCAAGTACGGAAGCAACGGACTCTATTACGGCGATCCGTTTTACCGGGTGAACGACAGGGGAGACACAGCTCCCGGAATGTACGACAGGCTTGAGATATATTATGCTCCCCGTATAGGGAAGTATCTGAACATCGGCATCAGCGCCATCCTTCATTTCAATGAATTCCATTACTCCGGATTCCAGCAGATGGTCGGAGTGCGCTTCAATCTTGATGAACTGATTAAAAGAAAACGATAATGAAAAGAATCACAGCTTTTTTTGCGGCTCTTGCCCTTCTGGCTTCATGCTGCGGCCCAAAGGACGGTGAATACACCTTCCGGCTTCTTACCACCAATGATGTTCATGGGCATTATTTCGACTCTCTATATGTGTCTGACGGTACTGCACCGGCCCTGACCAATGTGTCATGGTATGTTGACAGCATCCGTACAGCTGTCGGAGCGGAGAATGTCATCCTTCTTGACGACGGCGACTGCCTTCAGGGTGACAATGCCGCGTATTATTTCAACTATGTGGATACTGAATCAGAGCATGTGTTCGGCCGCATGGTGGAATATATGGGATATGACGCTGTGGTTGTCGGCAATCATGACATCGAGACGGGACATCCCGTATATGACCGTCTCACAAAGGAAATGGATGTGCCTTTTCTTGCTGCCAATGCAATACGCACAGACAATGGAAAAGCCTATTTCCAGGAATATGTGACCCTGAAGAGACATGGAATAAAGATCACGGTCATAGGATTCACAAACCCGAACATAAAGAGCTGGCTTTCTCCTCTTCTCTGGTCCGGAATGACCTTCGAATCGCTCGTTCCTTTCGCGCAGCAGACCGTTGACAGGATCAAGGCCAAGGAAAAGTCCGATGTGGTTATTGTTGCCATCCATGCAGGTACGGGCAAAGGGGACGGCTCTCAGCTTGAAAGTCAGGGACTCGATCTCTTCAACAGCCTTGAGGGAGTTGACTATGTGATATGTTCACACGACCACCGTCCTGTGACCTATGTCAAAGATGACATCTGCCTCATCAATGCTGGCAGCCATTGCCGCAACATCGGCCATGGTACCTTCACGGTGAAGGTCGAGGGTGGAAAAGTCGTGTCAAAGACTCTTGATGCCGGTCTCATCCGTGTCGATAAGAAGAATGTGGATAAGGATATGCAGGCTGCCTTCCATGCCGATTATCAGGCTGTAAAGGATTTCACTCTCATGGAAGTTGGCGAGCTTCAGACCGATCTTTATACCCGTGACGCGTATCGTGGAATGTCAGACTATCTCAACCTTATACATACTCTCTCGATCGGATGTACTCCGGCTCAGATCTCATTCGCGGCCCCTCTTACATTCAACGGGTCCGTGAAAGCCGGAACTCTTCTCTATAACGACCTGTTTACCATCTATCCTTTTGAGAATCAGCTTTTCGTGGTGAAGATGACAGGTGAGCAGATCAGGAACTTCCTCGAGTATTCATACGATATGTGGATCAATACGATCACTTCTCCGAAGGAACATCTTCTCAAGATACGCAATTCGGGCGACCCACGTACCGGACAGGACAGGTGGTCTTTCGTTAATGCATCCTATAACTTCGATTCTGCAGCAGGACTCAACTACGTGGTGGATGTCACCAAGCCTTACGGCGAGCGCGTCATCATCAGCTCTCTCGTTGACGGTTCGGCCTTCGATCCCGCAGCAGAATATAATGTAGCCATGACATCGTACCGTGCAAGCGGCGGTGGCGGAACCATGCGCGAAGGAGCCGGCATCGATACCGACAGAATAGATGACATCGTGGTAGAATACTATCCGGAGATCCGGAATATCCTTTACGACTACCTCAAGGAGCACAAGACAATCGATCCGGCTGTCATCGGCGACCCTTCTGTCATCGGCCAGTGGAGATTTGTACCGGAGGAGATCGCAGAGAAGGCTCTTGACAACGATATGAGACTGCTTTTCAGATAAAAGGATCCGCGGCCGTAATGGTCGCGGATTCTTTATAATAATCCAAGAAGTTTGCTGCGGGAAAGCATGCAGGCCCCGATCGGTCCAGCCTTCTTTCCGAGCTTCGAGAACTTGATGCTCGTGTCCTGATTGATGATGTTGAGGGAATGCTTCTGGATGGCGCTCTTTATCGGGAGAAGGATGTATTCCTTTGCTGCGGAAACCTTTCCTCCTATCACCACTAATTCTGGATTGAAGATGTTTATCAGTCCTGCGATGGCTCTTCCGAGGGTGCTGCCTATTTCCTCCACACTTTCGATTGCGAGCACATCCTCTTCACTGATAGCTGCAAGAATATCGTCGAGCGTTATTTCCTCATTGGCGTTATATTTCTCGGCGAGGCATGAAGAACTGCCTTCCTGAAGCTTATCCATCACGATTCTGTGCAGAGCCGATCCTGAAGCTCCGGTTTCGAGGCATCCTCTCTTGCCGCAATGGCATATCTGGTCGTTGTTCAGGAGAGGGAAGTGCCCGATTTCACCGGAGAATCCCGACTTTCCGTATGACAGCTTTCCGTCTATGATCATACCCATGCCGAGGCCCCATGCAACGTTGAGGAAGAGCATGTTGGTCTTGTTGTTGGCCACTCCGCAGATATATTCTCCGTAAGTCATCGCACGTGAGTCATTCTCCACGAATACCGGTGCGTCGAGCTCTTCCTGCAGGAGGGCTCCTATCGGTCTGTCCTCTCCGATGAAATATGTGAAACAGTATCCGGTTTCGTTGTTTACTCGTCCGGAAAGGTTGATCCCATAGGCTCTGACGGCATCAGAAGCGATTCCCACTCTGTCAAGATGTTCCTTTACACCATGGCAGAGCGCCTTGAATGATTCTTCGGAATTATCGAGGACGAAGGGGAGATCCTCTATGAGATCGATGATACGTCCTTTGAAATCCGTGATGGCTACACTGATGTCCTTCCGGTGTACATCGATCCCCACAAAGTATCCTGCGGCAGGATTGAGGCCGTAGATGCTCGGTCTGCGGCCTCCGTTTGTGCCCTGCTTTCCCATGTCCTCAAGATACCCTTCGTCAATGAGTTCACCGACTAATTTCGTGATTGTCGGTATGCTCGTGCCTAATTCCTTGCTTAGGTCGGCAAGGCTATAGTCGCCTTCGTTCACACAGAGTCCGAGAATCTTCTGCTTGAGGATGGCGTTCTTGCCGTCGAGGTTGTTGAGAAATGAGTAGTTCATGGCAGTCATGTTTATTGCAGAACCGCAAATATAATCATTATTTTCGATTGTTCCAGTAGGCTTCGATTTCCTCGAGTGTCTTGCCTGTCGTTTCCGGGACTATCTTCCACATAATGAGCATGTAAGGCACGCACATGACGGCGAAAAGGAAGAAGGTTCCTGCCTGGCTCCAGCCGAGAAGTACAGGGGTGAGCTGGCCGATGAGATATGTGCCTATCCAAAGCGCGAATCCTGCTATCGACATGGCGCGTCCTCGTACGCTGTTCGGATACATTTCCGAAAGAAGCACGAACACGATCGCCGAAATCGAGATCGCACAGCAGAATACGTATGCGAGGAAGAATGTGAGCATGAAGCCGTTGCCGAGGCCGAGTGCACCGCCCCATGCGAAATATACGCCTATGGCGACAAGGCAGATGATCATGCCTGATACACCCCAATAAATCAGCTGCTTGCGGCCGACCCTGTCGATGATGAATACGGCGAGGACTGTAGTCACGCAGTTCACGACTCCGACGAGTACGGTCGAGAACATAGGGTTCTCGAATCCTGCCTCCGAGAATATCTTAGGACCATAGTAGAGCACGGCGTTCACACCCATGAACTGTCCGAGGATGGCTATTGCGCTTCCGGCGATTACAGCCAGGAGTATGCCCGGCTTCAGGAGGTCTGACCACTTTCCCTTTGTCTCGCCGTTGAGAGATGCATTTGTCACCTCGATCTCTTCATTGACTTCAGTATCGGTCGCGTAGATCTTTCCGAGCACTGCAGATGCCTTGTCGAGTTTTCCGTTCACTATGAGCCATTTAGGACTTTCCGGAATGAAGAATATGATGAAGAAGAAAAGGAGTGCGGGGATAGTTTCGCTTCCGAGCATTCCGCGCCATGCCTCTGTCTGGAATATCTTATGCCAGAAACTTATCTCGCCGGTTCCTGTCGCCCCTTCCGTAATCTTGAGCGCCAGCGTAGGATCGATATTCGAATCTATGATCCAGTTGACAAGATAGGCCAGAAGGAATCCCATGGTCACTGCAAGCTGATAGAGCGACACGAGGGTACCTCGTATCTTAGCAGGAGATACTTCCGATATATAAATAGGTGAAACGATCGACACGATGCCGATGCCTATGCCGCCTACGATCCTGTAGGCCACGAGACCGTCGAAACTGCCACAGACTGCACATCCGATTGCCGAGATGCTGAAGAGGGCGGCAGAGATGAGCATTGTCAGCTTGCGGCCGAGATAATCGCTGAGGCTTCCTGCGACGAGGACTCCCGCAATGGAACCTATCAGTGCGCAGCCGACGTACCAGCCTTCCATCATGTCGGTGAGACCGAACTGGCTCTTCACGATTTCTGTTGTTCCGGAAATGACGGCAGTGTCATATCCGAAGAGAATGCCTCCGATGGCAGCGACCGCCGCCATGAAGATTACATATCCGATAGTGTTTTTCTGTTTCATAAGTTTTCATTGCCGGCTTGACCGGCAATATCTATAAAATTAAATGTTGAAATACTCCCTATACCTGTTATATAGATTGCCGGCAGCACCATAAACAGACTGCGGACTCATGAAATGCGGGAACTCAAAGGTGATGGCCTTGTCGTATCCGCAGCGCTTGGCCGCTTCAAGCTTCAGGCGCAGCTTGTCGAACTTGATAGGCAGGAAGTTGATAGGCATATCCCTGTCGAACGTCTCGGCATTGGTCCAGCACTGCATTCCGTACCTGTCGGCTAGCTTCTTGTTCACGCTGAAGAAGGCATCCAATTCATCATAGTCGATATGTCCGTCCTGGAAAGCTACCGCGTCAACCACATCGTGGATGCCAGCGAAGATCTGGTTCCATTCCTTCTCGTGCTGATCCACAGACACGGCGTTGTCGTTCACAGCCTTGTCCGTGCCCATGATGGCCTTCTTCCCGTCGATCCACGGTGAAATGAACACAGGCATGCCGCCTGAGACATCCTTGCACTGCTTGCCCATCGCGTGGAAGGCGTCAACCGCACCGATGGTGTCGCGGCTGATCTCCGTGCTGATATACCATCCTCCGAAGCTGTCGTATTTCTCGCCGTACATCTTCCACACCTCGTCGATGACGAACTTGTTGTCCTCGATCTCGTGGCTCATGTCTTTGGTATCCCAATATACGCCCGAGTCATAAAGTCCGAGATAGAACTTCATTCCGTGCTTCTGGGCCAGCCGGCAGAACATGTCTATCAGATCCACAGAGGGCATGTAGCATCCTTTCTTTAATAAATAAGGTGAAGGGTAGGTGATGAACTTGCGGTATCCGCAGCGGATGTCTATCACCGTATCGATGCCGATAGCCTTCATGTATGCGAAATCCTGGTCCCATTCCTTCTCACCCCAGTTCTGGTGAGGAATGTCGTGCGAAATCTCGTCGAGGAACGTACCGGTGATCCTGAGTCCGTTGTCTTTAGGAACTATGAGCCCGCCCGCCGAAGTTTCGGTGAGGCCTTCCTCTTTCGGTGCACATGAACTGAGAAGTGACGGTGCCACGAGGGCTGAAGCTCCTCCGATGGCCATCGTCTTTAGAAAATCTCTACGGTCTGTCATATTTATATCGTTTTTGGTTTATCATCCTTTTGCCGTTCCGGGCGGTCTCAGCCCTGACATTCTGTACTAAGTAAAGAATCTCCGCGCCGAAGATCCCTAAATCACCGGCACAAAGGTAATTAAATATTTATTAAGTCAAGTGTAAAAGTTTTTAAAAAATTTTAAAAATATTTAGAAAAATAGCTTGTATTTATAAAAATAGTTATACTTTTGCAAGTCAAATATAAAGTAAAATGAAAAAACAGACCTCGTTACTATTGACCATTTCATTTCTCATGCTTGCGGTCTCTTGTGTGCACAAGTCTGAGAATGAGGGTGTTAACCACAATTATATGTGGTTCGATTGTGAGGCAAACTATGCCACTCTATCGCATCCTGACTCTATAAAGTTCTACCTCGCCAAGTGCAAGGACCTCGGATTCGACAATGTCGTCGTTGACGTGAAGTCCATCATGGGAGAAGTCCTTTATGACAGCGAAATCGCTCCTTATATGGGTGACTGGGAAGGCGTGACCCGCTCAGGCGACTATGACATGCTCGGCTATTTCATCGAGTATGGTCATGAGATGGGTCTCAAGGTATTCGGTTCCCTGAATGTTTTTGCCGGCGGCCACAACTACTTCGACCGTGGCGTCGTCTATATGGACAAGGCTGCATGGCAGTCTATCTGCTACCACAACGGCAAGCTTACCCCTATTTCGGAAATCAAGACGAACTACAACTGCATGATGAACCCTTCGAATCCGGAGGTGCAGGACTATCAGATCGAGATCCTGAAGGAATTTGCGCGCAAGTATCCTGAAGTTGACGGACTCATCTTTGACCGAGTGCGCTATGACGGCATCACGGCGGACTTCAGCGACCTCTCTAAGAAGCAGTTCGAGGAGTATTCGGGCATCACAGTGGAGAATTTCCCTGAGGACATCCTCAGCTGGTATGACGAGAACGGAAAGCTCAGAGATACGTGGGTTCTCGGAAAATATGCGAAGGAGTGGATCGAGTGGCGTGCCACGGTAATCCATGACTTTGTGGTGAAGGCCCATGAGGCACTCAAGGAAATCAATCCTGACATGATCATAGGTGACTACACTGGAGCATGGTATCCGACATACTGGCAGCTCGGAGTGAACTGGGCAAGCCGGGACTACGATCCTTATCAGGTGCCGCAGTATCAGTCATGGGCGACAGAGAATTACCATAAGACAGGTTATGCGGAGCATCTCGACGTCTATATGACGGGACTTTACTACACTCTTATCACAAAGGATGACGTTGACAGGGCCACAGGAGTAGTGGGTCAGCGCAGCGAAGCCGGAATGGACAACAGCCTCACATACTGCTACAGTGTGGAAGGTGGTGCAGAGATCGCAAAGGAGATCAC
>CAYXMV010000099.1:0-8127 GCA_964466235.1 uncultured Muribaculaceae bacterium
CAATTCCCCTACCATCCAGGATGTGCTTTTCTTCCCTCAGATGAGACCAAAGAATCTGTAATAAAATCAGGATGCCGGGCGGCATCCTGATTTTATTATATCTCAACCCCAGTCACTACGTGACAGCCCCTGTCAGGGGCATATTACAGATTGACACGCAGACCGGCACGGACGGAAAGCATCAGTTCACGATTCGAGCGGAAAGTCTTGATGTCCGGTCTGTTGAGATTTCCGGTCAGTTCCGGCTCGAGATAGAGACCGAAACGGTCGGTAATATTGTATTGGAGACCTAATACTCCGTTGACAGACAACAGGAATGTTCTGTCGCGGAGCCTCTCCGTCCCGGCCTTTGCATAGACAGCCTTGTCAACCTGCGCGCCGACACCGAGATAGAGGCCGAAATGCTTCCTGTCAACAAGCAGCCAATCGCATCTGACAGGGATTCCTATATAATGGACTCTCTGATCCAGCGTTTCCTCAGACCCGTCTGACCACATCAGTTTCTTGCGTGAACTGTACAAAGTATAGTTCACTCCCGTATTCAAAGAAAACCTGTCAGTGAATGCAAACCTTACAGAAATGCCTAACGACAATGGCTGGAAATGGTCATAATCCGTGCTCAGGATCCTTCTCCCATCTCTTCCAGCTGTCGAATTCATCAAGGCAGGGCCATACCGCATCGACGGCTGTGACACGACAGATGTATCCCCTGGCAGTCCTGTATCCTCATAGCCAGGATCTGCCGGCGGAACCGCATCTCCCCAACCCGGGTCCATGACTTTCGGTATGAGCGGAATACCTCCGGACAGCCCGGTACCGGAGGCAGCAACCGACATCCTGATCCTGCGGCGAGGCCTGTATTCCGGAAAATCCTGCAGATCTGCCAGAAGCCGGTCTTCACGACTTCCGTCACCATCCCTCATCACATCAGACGGCACTTCCTCCCTACCTTCCTCATCTTCTACATTTTCATCTGCAGTCACACCGCCTTCTGTCTTTACATCCTCATCCGTCAGTCTATTATCTTCCGTTCCGCCCTCATCTTCCGGCACAACAGCAACGACCTCATCTATAGTATCGCAGACCTGTCCACTGCCGGCAGACTCCTTATTTTCAGACAGAGCCGCTGCCAACAGTTCAACAGTATATTCCGGTGAATCAGGCACAATATGAACCTGATCATTTTCATTCCCCTGCATATCATCGCTGTCATTTCCCTGCACCTCAACAACTTCCGATTCAGCGACAAGCACCCGTTCAATCTCTGCAGGACCGTCACCGCCGAATAGGACAAGTGCCACAACCACCACGGCCGCAGCAACACCTCCTGTCCAAGACCAGACAGCGAGCCTGCGACGGCGGCGTACGGCAGCATGCCGACGCTGCAACACATCCCAGTCATCAGCAGGAAGAGGTACCTCAGCTTCCCTGAGTTCCTCACCTATGATTTCTGTCCAGTCATTCATCATAATCCGTTTCTCCTTATATATTCCCTTACATTCTGCGCCAACTGTTCCCTTGCCTTGAAAAGCAGCGAAGAAGATGTCTTTTCCTTGATTCCGAGCATAGCCGCTATATCCTTATGCGAATATCCTTCCACACAGAAGAGATTGAACACCACCCTTTTGGTTTCCGGAAGCGCCTCCACCATCCTCATTATCTCCTCCTTCGGCACAGTCCTCATCTCCTCCTGTGACGGTTCGTCCGGTATCTTCTCGGCCACTATGTCAACAGACACCGTCTCAAGTCTGCGTGACCTTCTCAAATGGTCTATAACCGAATTGACCGTGACTCTTGCCATCCACGACTTCAGACTTCCCGTCGGCCTGTACTTTCCTATAGTGTCAAATATCTTTATGAAACTGTCGTGCATGAGGTCTCGTGCAAGTTCACGGTCGCCTACATAACGGATACATAGACCATAAAGTCCTGATGCATATCTGCTATACAGTTCCTTCATAGCCCTTTCATCCCCGCCGGCGCAATCACGAGCCAGTCGAAAGTCCTCTATGTTGACAGTTGTTCCCAAAATATTCTGACGGTATAACGCAGGAAGTACGGAAATACTTCCGCAAAGATAGATAAAAATCATTCTGCCAAAAAAATCGAACGGTCCGGAAGTATTCCTGAAAAGCTGCCGTTATATATGCAGAACGCTGAAACCTGAACAAGACTTGACAATAAACCTTTAATGTAAAAAGAAATGAAGATCAGAAATCTTATCGGAATCTCCACTATGCTGCTCGCAGCGATGTCGGCAGCCTCATGCGACGACCCGGACAATCTCTACGGCAAGAATAAGGGAATGAGGATTCTTGACGAAAACGGAGAACAGGTTGATCAGATGTACGTATCGGTCATCACAAGCGGCACTCTGTCCATCGTGGGCGGCATAGGCGACTATCACACAGTCGAAGTGCAGGATGAGAGCATCGTGACAGCCTGTTACAACAGCAGAGGCACGGGACATTCGCACATCCCTACCGAAACACTCCCTGCATCTGTCGTACTGCTTCCGCACAAGCTCGGCAGCACCGTTGTCAGCATCACGGACAATGATACGGACGAGACCCTGCACGTGAAGGTAGATGTCGTACATCAATATATAGGTCTGACGGTCAGCGAATCAACTGCGGAAGAGCTTGAGAACGGGACCATGATTCTTTTCCTGCAGGACGAGACCGTGAACGAATACAGGATAGTCTCCCGGAACGGAAAGGAATATGTGACATTGGCAAAGGGAGAATATCATTTCGAAGAGCCTCGCGAGGATATAGGCGACACTTATATAAACCCCGGAGATGTAAGGATGACATTAAGGGACGAAGATAGAGAAACAGTATGGAAGATTACGGATGCGGACAATAATACAGGCGGACATCTTTTCTATATAAGCGACATTCTCGGAGGCCTGGGACTTCCTGACGAGATCACGACTAAAGACAGTCCCGCATATAACTACCCCGAACTTTTCCTGTTCACAGACATATTCGATGTCAACAGACATTTCATGACCGGCAGGATGGAAGTAATAGAATATACATTTGAATAACAACAACTTAATAAAAGACATCATGAAAAGATTTTTAACAGCACTCATCGTTGCGGCTGCAGTATTGTCCGCAAACTCCTGCAGAATCATCGATTACAGCCCTATCAACTTAAGGTTACAGGTGCAGGACAGCGAAGGAAAGGACCTTCTCGACCCTGCGAACGACAATTCATGGCTTCTCGGCACCACCATCACATTCCGAGGTATCATAGTGGATCTCGACGAGACCAACATCACCGTCCCCGAGACCAAGGAATACGGCCCGGTCGAATATCAGGGATTCCGTCTGGAAAAGGGGGCTGACTGCTGGGAACTCGTGTTCGGAGAATTTGACGGCGGTGATGAATACGACGATTCCTTCTTCATCAGCTGGCCGGACAAGACCTACAACTCCATCGATTATTCGCGCAAGATCAACAGCATGTCCGGCAATGTCAAGCAGACCTGGACTCTGAACGGCAAGGAATGCAGCAACCCTGTGGTGATTGTGCGCTAAAGAGAAAGCGGATACAGTTCCGCTTCCCAAAACATTCTTTACTTCGGACTTCCGATGCCTTCCCGCACCGGAAGTCTTTTTCTGTTAACGATATACTTGTGAGATTCAACACCTCGGACGTTTCTGCCCCTTGAAGCGTCCGAGGTGTATAAATTATAGGTGTAAACATGTATATCATTCCCATATTTTATGTAAGTTTGTATGTTGATAAGAACTGAACAATGGCAATAATAAAGGAATTGAAAGGCGACGCGCCTGTAATCGGTGAAAGAGCATTTCTTGCAGAAACGGCTACTCTGATCGGAACGGTCAGCATAGGAGACGACTGCAGCATCTGGTATGGAGCGGTGCTTCGAGGAGATGTCGGGGCGATCAGGCTCGGAGACAGGGTGAACGTACAGGACAATGCTGTGCTTCACGCCACTTACGGGCAGTCTGAATGCATCGTCGGCAATGACGTATCCATCGGTCACGGAGCCAACGTGCATGGATGCATAATCGGCAACGACGTCATAATAGGAATGGGGGCTATCGTGATGGACAACACTGTCGTTCCGGACGGGACCATAATCGCCGCCGGAGCCGTAGTACCGGCCAATCAGAAACTCGAGCCAGGCATCTGGGCGGGAATCCCGGCACGCAAGATCAAGGACGGATCGGAGACAGTCCGTGCAAAGGCACATGACAATGCCACCCACTATCTTCACTACAAGACATGGTACAAAGACGATAGCAGATAACCCTCTATCAATCAGCAACATACAACAACTCGCCGCTATCACTCCGCAGCAGCGAATTTCAGCAAGACACTGACAATCAACGATATAAGTAACAGACATGAAAATCGACAACATAACCTCAGCACAGAATCCGAAGATAAAGGAGCTGCTGGCACTGCAGGAAAAGTCAAAGGAAAGGAAGAAGAAGGGACTGTTCGTGGTCGAAGGACGACGCGAACTGCTACACTGCATAGAGGCTGGCTATGAGCCGTTCACATTGTTCTTATGTCCGGAGATAATCTCTTCTGATGACCGTAGGGAGATAGAGCAGGCCATCATGGACGGCAATCGGACCACAGGACAAAGGATGCCGGCTGTCATCCAAATTCCACAGCATCTATATGACAAGGTGGCATACCGCGGGGGTACGGAAGGAGTCATAGCGGAGATGTATTGCAAGGATATGGGTCTGGAAACATTGACGCTCAAGGAGAATCCGCTGGTAGTTGTGCTTGAGGCCGTCGAAAAGCCCGGAAATCTGGGGGCAGTGCTCAGAAGCGCGGATGCGGCCGGTGCGGATGCGGTCATAGTATGCGACCCTCTTACAGATATGTACAACCCCAATCTCATCCGCTCGAGCATAGGCGCCATCTTTACTGTCCCGGTGGCTACAGCCTCGACGGAAGAGTGCATCAATTGGCTGAAAGACAAAGGTATAAAGATATATACAGCCCAGCTCCAGGACTCGGAATGGTACTATGACACGGACATGAAGGGAGGCAGCGCCATAGTGATGGGAACTGAAGCGACCGGACTGACAGACACATGGCGCATGGTGGCTGATGCACACATAAAGATACCGATGCTCGGACAACTCGACTCGCTGAATGTCTCGGTCTCGGCTGCCATCCTTCTATATGAAGCCGTACGTCAGCGCAATTCGCGGTAAGTCAGGTACGAAAGTGCATCGAAAATATTCCCGATCAATCTATTATGAAGAAATTCGGACTCATAGGACACCCAATAGCGCATTCGCTCTCCCCTGCCCTCTTCAAGGCAGGTTACGACGGCAGATACCCGTACGGACTTATTGAGACTGCCGACTTCGAGGAAGCATACGAAAGATTCCTCAAGGGATATGACGGAATCAACGTCACGGCTCCCTTCAAGGAGCTGGCAATACGCAAGGCTGACATCCTTTCAGAAGAATGCCGGAAGATCGGCGCCACAAATCTGCTTGTCAAGACTCCTGAAGGGATAAAAGCCTATAATTCCGATTACCTCGGTGTCCGTCTATGGTTAGAAGAGACTGCATCCATTCCGGATAGAAAGGCGCAACGTCTATGTGATACATTCGCGAACAATAATCCCGAAGAGAGCCGCAGCAGTGATGGTGCCCGCGTTAGTCTTACAGCCTTGATTGTCGGGCTCGGTGGAGCGGGAAAAGCTGCCGCTGAGGCTGCCAGGAGTATAGGATGCAGGACAATTCTTATGAACAGGACCATCCACAGCGATGAGATCAGGCCTCTCGAAGATTTCCGCAGATGTTTCAGGGAAGCTGACATAATCATATACAATATTCCCACAGCAATACCACAACTGGCTGAACTGACAGATGAGGATTTCATAGGCTGTCCGGAAAACGGCATGAAAACCAGCCCGAAATTCATCCTCGAAGCCAATTATAAGAACCCGTCATTCGGTAAAGCCCTCATAGACAGGATGAAGGCGAAAAATCCGCTTTTGGAATACACCTCAGGCAGGAGATGGCTTCTGTACCAGGCAGTGACCGGATATGAGATTTTTACCGGCCTGAAGCCCGATTTGGCAAAAATGTCTGCCGTTATATGAGAATTTATCACTAACTTGCAAAGTTTTTGGGCATAGCCCGGACATAACCTATAAAATAAAAGATATATGTCACTCAACAAAGCAATGCTGATCGGTAACGTTGGCCGCGACCCTGAAGTACGTTACCTCGAAGGAAACAATGGAGCAAAAGTGGCGACTTTCACATTGGCCACAACCGAAAGGTACAGGGACCGTAACGGTGAAACACGTGAGAACACGGAATGGCACAACATCGTAGCGTGGAGAAACACTGCAGATGTTGTGGAAAGATTCGTAAAGAAAGGCACACAGCTGTATATCGAAGGCCGCATCCGCACAAGATCATGGGATGATCAGAGCGGCAACAAGCGCTACACGACAGAGATCATAGCAGACAATCTCCAGCTTCTTGGAAAGAAATCAGACAATCCTGGCAGTCAGGGAGGTGGATACCAGCCGCAGACAGGACAGCAGCCTTATGGCCAGCAGGCATATCAGCAGCAGGCACCGGCCCAGCAGTACGGCCAGCAGCCTGCATACGCACAGCCTGCAGCCCAGCCACAGCCGTCTGCCGCACAGGTTGACGATATGCCGGAAGACGACCTTCCATTCTAATACGCAGAGAAATAAACAAAACACAGACAGATCATCATGAAACTTGATGTAGTACTCGGCCTCCAGTGGGGCGACGAAGGAAAAGGTAAAATAGTTGACGTGCTCGCAGGAAAGTATCCTGTGGTGGCACGTTTCCAGGGCGGTCCTAACGCAGGACACTCTCTCCATTTTGAAGGCAAGAGCTTCGTGCTCAGGTCAGTGCCTTCCGGAATCTTCCGTAAGGACGCCAGGAACATAGTAGGAAATGGTGTCGTGCTCGACCCTATCACATTCAGAGGCGAATGCGAGAACATCGCAAAGACAGGAATACCTGTGACCGAGCGTATCGTGATCGCAAAGAAGGCGCATCTGATTCTCCCGACCCACAGGCTTCTTGACGCTGCCAACGAGGCGGCAATGGGAAAGGGCAAGATAGGATCGACCCTCAAGGGCATCGGACCGACATATACCGACAAGATCAGCCGTCACGGGCTCCGCGTCGGAGACATCCTCGCACCTGATTTCGCAGACAGATTTGCAAAGCTTCAGAACCGCCATATAACCATTCTCAATCAGATGGGATATGAGTGTGACCCACATGCCGAGGATGCGGAGTTCATGGCTGCAGTCGATTATCTCAGACAGTTCGAACTCGTTGACTGCGAGTACCATGTAAACAAGATTCTCGAGACGGAGGAGATTCTTGCGGAAGGCGCACAGGGCTCGATGCTCGATATAGACTACGGTTCTTATCCGTTTGTCACCTCATCGACCACATCATGCTCAGGAGCATGCGTGGGCCTCGGTGTAAGCCCGCATAAGATAGGACATGTTTACGGAATCTTCAAGGCATACTGCACCCGCGTGGGCAGCGGTCCTTTTCCTACGGAACTCTTTGATGAGACAGGAGAGAAGCTACGCACCATCGGACACGAATTCGGAGCAGTGACAGGACGTCCGCGCCGTTGCGGATGGCTCGACCTCGTGGCCCTCAAGTATGCCGTAATGATCAGCGGAGTCACCGACCTCATAATGATGAAGTCAGACTGTCTCGACACCTTTGAGACAATCAAGGTCTGCACATCATACATAGTTGACGGACAGGCTACAGACCAGTGGCCTTTCGACACCTACGCAGCCATACAGCCTGTATATACTGAGTTCAAGGGTTGGAACACCGACCTCACCCACTGTCGCGTAGAAGAAGAGCTCCCTGCTGAGTTCCGCGATTATATTGCCTTCATGGAGCAGTATCTCGGTGTCCCTATCAAGATTATCTCGGTGGGACCCGATAGAGATGCTACGATAATGCGATAAACCGCACTATCGCAGCAGGCTGTTTCTTAACCCCCGACCAACGGTCGGCCCCTATCAGGGGCATTAATCGAGTAGGAGGTAAACGAAAGTAATGGAGTTTATCTCCTACTTTCGTTTAC
>CAYXMV010000100.1:0-8124 GCA_964466235.1 uncultured Muribaculaceae bacterium
ATTCAGTTTCAACAATTAATGATTTTTCGGAGAAAAATTTAAACAGTTTCTTATTCTTTAGAGGCCCAGTAAGGATTCTGCACCAGATTAGGATTCTTGTCTATCTCAGATGAAGGAATCGGCTGAAAGTAGAATGCCTTGCGATACTCACGCACCATGTCAAGCCTTGTTCTCTTGAAATAAGCGTCCTTGGTCGTAGCGCTGACATTCATTCCCTCTACCGGTCCCGAAAGAACGGTTTCAGCCATCTTCCAGCGGCGAAGGTCATTGTACCTTATGCCTTCGAGGCACAGCTCCACCCTTCTTTCCTTTCTTATGAGCTCACGCATAGTATCTTTGTCGGAAGCATCAACAATGATTGCGTCATCCCCTGAATTATACATAGGCACACCGGCTCTTTCCCTTATCCTGTTGAGATAGACCAGCACGTCAGGATTTCCCGGATCAGCCTCGTTGAGAGCCTCCGCATAATTGAGGTATGCCTCTCCCAGACGATAGATGATGCCCGGACGATATACATAGGTATCGTTCATCACATGCACATCCGGACTGACCTTCTTGCGGATGAGATAGCCGGCCTGAGGCGAATCATACCCGCCGCCGTCCATGGATGTATTGTGGAACTCGGTATTACGGCCGGACTGACGGTACCATCCATCATTATAGAGGACTGACACATAAAAGCGAGGCTCCCTGTTGCAATACATATTGAAAGTGCCCGCGACGGTGACCTCTCCGGGGACAGCAGACGGTGAATTCAGGTCCCACGCAGTATTTCTGATGTCAGAAGCCGTGGAATAACCGTCCTCCCTGTAACCCGACATGGGGTCATCTATGGAGAGACCGTTCTTCATGAAGAACGCATCGATGAGGGACTGGCTAACGCCGAGAGCTCCGTTTCCTCCGCTGCCCCTCGGCTGCGCATGCTTCTCATAATTCCACAGGTCACATCCTCCCGGACGTGCAAACAGAATCTCCTTGTTTCCGTCATTCCATTTCTTGAACATCATGTTCTGATATGATAGGAAAGGATCCGTTTCACCGGACTCCGTCCTCTCGTAATAAAGGCCGTAGCCGTTTGCCTCGGCAAGAGTTATCAGTTCCCTGCATGCCTCGGCCGCCCTCTCCCACTTCGCAGGATCATAAGTCACGGCAAAGAGGTTCTCCCCGGATCTGTTGAAATATGAGGCATAGTCGGGATTGCCGTTGACCAAAGGCGAAGCCGCAAAAAGCAGCATACGCGCACGGACCGCATAGCACATGACGGATGTCGCTCTTCCGAACTTGTTGTTGTTCACATAGAAGGCAGGAAGATTCTCGGCAGTCTCCACAAGCTCCCTGTCTATCCAGTCGATGACCTCGTCGAAAGGCCTCTGCTCCAGCATCAGTTCGTCATAGCCGGCATCCGGAGAGACGAGTCCGGGACTGAAAGGTATCGCCCCGTAAGTCTCCAGCAGAAGCCAATAGTAATATGCTATCATGAAACGGGCTTCGTTCTTCATGAGCTCCACCTCCGAAGCTGTGACACCTGCACTCGGAAGCGGTTTCACGTTTTCCATGAATATATATGCCGAGCGGATATGCTTAGGCAGCTCCGTCCAGTAATACATCTGCCATTCCGAGGCCGGAGACCAGTTTCCTGCCACCATATTGAGTATGTTCCACCCGAAAGTGGTCCATGCGGAAGGGAGGGTGCAGTCATCGCTCATGGCATCATAGCCGGCAAATTTCATATAGTCCCAATATGGGTCCGCAATACCGGCATAGATTCCTGCAAGCCAGTCCTCCGTCCTTGTCTTGTCATTGAATACCATTTCCAGTGTCAGTTCGTCTTCCGGCACCTGATCAAGCCAGCTGCATGCGGAGACAGCAAGCATGAAAGGCAGGATTATAAGGGTGTATATCGATTTTTTCATCATATTGTCCTGTTAGAAGGTAAAGGTTGCTCCCAATGAATATGTCCTCATGGTAGGATAGATGAGTCCGTCATCCGCCCCCACCTCAGGGTCCCAAAGCTTGAATTTAGAGAAGCAGAAGAGATTGTTCCCGCTGAAGAACACTCGCAGATCCTTGAATGAATATCCGAATTCCACCGTCTTGAGCCTGACGAAGCTCATATCCTTTTTCCACCATGTCGAAGGCTGCCTGTTGTTCTGGTTCGTACCATAAGTGAATCTCGGATAGAACACGTCCTGTCTCGGATTGTCCACGCTCCAGCTGTCGGTATAATTCGAATGGATGTTTCCGAGGATGCCGGACCCGCTTCCAGGAAGGAAAAGATTGCTTCCGATTATCCTGTAGGAATTGGCTGCGCCCTGGAAAAACGCACTGAGATCCCAGTTCTTCCACCTTACGCTTGCCCCGAGTCCGAACACTATTTCAGGAGTCTCCGTCCCGCCGACCGGCCCTTTGTCCTCGTCATTGATGACCCCGTCATCGTTCATATCCTTGTATCTGATGTCTCCCGGACGTACATTCCCGTACGACTGCATAGGTATCCCCGGCTTGAGTTCACCTGTCTCCACATCAGCAAAATCGTCCTCGGTGAAAAGCCCGACGGCCGTAAGTCCGTACAGTGTGGAAACCGACTGTCCTGTGAAAGAGCGGTAGGTGCCTATTACTGAAGGAGCTTCATCCTTTTCTATTATGGTATTGTGGGCGTATGTGAAGGTTCCCTTCAGGGACAGGAACCAGTCCTCATTGAACTGCCTGTTGAAATCGAGGGACATATCCACTCCCTGATTGTCAACTATTCCGTAATTGGCATAAGGCGCATTGATGAAGCCGGCGGTTCCCGGAATGGTATTCCTCTGCATGAAGATATTGCTTCTTCTCTCATAGAAATAATCCACCTGCAGGTTCAGACAATGCCACAGGCCTATTTCAAAGCCTATATCGAGCTTTGCCGACTTCTCCCACGTAAGATCGGGAACTCCCTGATTGCCTTCCCAGCGTCCCACATGCGCATCGCTTCCGGACGTCTGATGTCCGCCGTTTCCGCCGGCACCCCATGAATAGCCGTCATTCGTCCCTAAAGTCGTGATATATGCAAAACGGCGTCCCTGTATATCATCATTTCCCACTAAGCCGTAAGATCCTCTCATCTTAAGCTTTGATATTGTTCTCCTGCAGTCCTGCATCCATGGTTCCTCTGACACAAGCCACCCGAGTGCTACAGACGGAAAGAAGCCGAAGCGTCTGCCTTTCGCAAAATTCTCCGATCCATTGTATCCGAAGTTGAACTCAGCGACATATCTTCTGTCATAGGAATACGAAAATCTTCCGGCGAGGCCCTGGTCACGGTATGGCAGCACCGCTCCATTGTCATAACTCCGCTGATTGTAGAGAAGGAGGAAATCCAGGTAATTGCCGGAAAATTCCCTGTTGTATGTCAGAGCGGTCTCGAAATACGTAGTCTGCTCCCCATAAGTTCCGTCGCTTGAATGAGAAAGGAACTCCTGACCGTAACTGTAGATGTTCATGATCAGGTTGCCGTCATCGTCACGTGACTTCGCCACATTATAGATGTCCGGAGTCTTTCCCCTTATCACCATACTCAGGTTGGAGGTGTCGAACGCAAACATCACACGCGCCTTCAGGCCCGGGGTCACGAACTTGAGGTCCTGCTCCAACGTTGCCTGGCTCTCTATCTTGGACCGCGATATGCGCTGAAAGCCTTTCTGAGTCGCTGACATCCACGGATTCTGATTGCCGTCCTTTACAGCCACCAGACCGTTGGAATAAATGGCCGGATGGACATTAGGAGGAGTATTGAAGGCAATGTTGAAGAGATCCTCTATATCATGGTTACACGTGTTCTGTTTCTGGATATAGCCGCCGATATTGATTTTCAGCAATGTGACAGGAGTGATGTCCACATCTACATTCGAGCGTATGTTGTATCTCGTCAGCCTTGTGCTTCCGTCCCAGTTCTGAGTGTCATCCACAGCCATTATACCTCTCTCATTAAAGACAGAAGCCGTTATGTTGTAACGCAGTACAGGAGATCCTCCGTTCACGCTGAGGTTCACTCGCTGATTCCATGCATAGTCGTTGGTGATGGCATCTATCCAGTCCACATCGGGATATAGGTCAGAATCATAACGGCTTCTCGTAAGACGGATCTGACTGTCAGAATACGGAAGATTCGCATATCCTGAGTCAGAAGCGATTCCGTTCATCACTTCCATGAAATCAGCCGCACCTATGAAGTCCGGAAGCTTGGTAGGTTCGCTCATCGCCGCTTCATAACGGACAGAGACCTTGGGAGCTCCCACCTCGCCACGCCTTGTATTGATTATTATGACTCCGTTTGCACCTCTCACACCATATACCGCACTGGCCGCAGCGTCCTTCAGCACCGAAAATGACTCAATCTCCGCCGGGTCCATATCGTTAAGCGAGCGCTCGACTCCATCGACAAGGACAAGAGGGGAAGAACTTCCCGAAAATGTGCTGATACCCCTGATCCAGAAGTCGGAATTGTCCTTTCCCGGCTCTCCGGTACGCTGGACTGCAATCACGCCGGCAAGCTGTCCTGCAAGGTTATTGGAAAGGGAACGCGTCGTTCCCTTCTGGAGCTGCTTCGGAGCGACTCCGTCAATCGCTCCTACGACCGTAAGCCTCTTCTGCGTACCATATCCCACCACTACGGACTCATCAAGCTCGGACATGGCCTGATGCATGACGACGTTCATCTGAGTATGGGAGCCTACGGTTATCTGTTCCTGCCTGTAGCCGATGAAATCGAATATCAGCACAGATTCACGGCTTGGAACAGTAATGGAAAAATGTCCGTCGAGGTCAGTGGTAGTACCGGTCGTCGTTCCTTTTATAATGACCATAAGTCCCACCATAGGTTCGTGATTTTCCGCATCCAGGACAGTACCGCTCACCCTTATGTCAGAAGTCACGGCAGACGTCTGTCCCTGCCTTGGATACGAGATCGTCACAATCTTTCCCTTCATCTCATACCTCATCGGAGGTCTCAATATTTCATTCAGTGCAGAAGAAAGAGACACATTGTGCAGCTCTACGGAAACCTTCGGAGCCTTATCCATATCAGCCATTTCATAGATGAAAGAGCATTCAGTCTGGTCCTCAATCGAATGAAGGACCTCGGCAAGAGGAGCATCCGAGAAACTGAGGCTTATGTTCTGTCCATAGGCATGGATGCCCGACAACAGGAAACAAAGCCCCACAGCCAACTGCTTCACTACAGATTTTAATTTCATCGGTTCAGTTTTCGTTTGTTATGGGTTAATCGTTTTCCCGTCACGACTCAGTGACAGTGATGACATTGCCTTCTATCACATATTCGATAGGAAGGATTACAGATATGGCATTCAGTACATCCTCGATCGGCTCGCTGTCGTTAAGCTTTATCCTGAATTCCCTGTTCTTATACTTCATGGGAGTATATCGGAACTCAAAACCATAGAGGGAGGAGAGCCTCTCGAGAAGCCTCGGCAGAGATATTGACGTGTAGTCCAATTTGCCGTTTATCCATGATATGACCGGTCTCGTATCTATCTTCATCTTCGTCATATCCTCCGTGTAAAGGTTATAGACCAGCTGTTCTCCGGGAATCATTTCAACCGAGACCTTGTCGGATGTGAACACGATCGCTCCTTCGATCAGAGATGCCGATATTTCCGCTTCCTTCCCATAGGCAGTGACATTGAATCTCGTTCCCTTGACCTTGATGTCAATACCGGACACATGTACGATGAAAGGTGAGCCGGCAACAGCCACTACATCGAAATAAGCCTCTCCCTCGAGCATGACTTCCCTCGTAGTATTCACGAAATCCTCGCTGTAGCTCAACGACGACCCCGAGTTAAGCCATACTACGGTATCATCCGGCAGCACTACCTTTGTCTTTTCATTATATCCTGTGCGTACCAGGCAGGTCTCCGGAACATAGGAATCCCTGAACAGAAACGTCATCGCACCGACAGAAACGATGAGGGCGAAAGAAGCCGCAAGCACAGATACAGCAATCCTGCCCATCCTGCCTTTTTTCCTTCTTGCGATCTCCCCCTTCAGCTTATTGTAACCGAATACCTGCCTGCTTTCCGGAATATTGCGTTTCCATTCCAGTTCCCACTCATCAAAAAGAGCCTTGTTTCCGGATGATTCACTGACAAATGCGAATATGGCCTTCTCATCCTCCGGTGTGGAGGTGCCGCCAAAATACCTGATGCATATATCCTTAATGTTCTTCATACTATTTTGTTATTTCATCCATTATCCTGAGCGCCTTTGTAATATGTTTCTCCACAGCCTTTTCCGAGATACCCAGCATAGCCGCTATCTCGCGGTTGGTCTTGCCGTCCTGACGGCTGAGGATAAAAACTTCACGGCAACGCGCAGGAAGTGCGTTTATCTTGTCATTCAGATTCTGCAGCAATTCATCATAAAGAGTCTTTGCATCCGTAGCTCCATGAAAATCAAGGCGATACAGCCTTTCATCACAAAGTCCGGACAAAGAATCCGAAATGACGAGCCCCTTTCTGACGCCCACACTCCGGAACCAGTCTATACACCCGTTCCTCAGCATGGTGAACAGCAACGGAGGCCATGCAGGAGATGCAGTCCCCTGATATTTCTCCCAAAGCTTTATGAATGTCTCCTGCACAAGTTCCTCAGCAGCATATTCGTCCTGAAGAAAATGCTTCGCATAGTTGCATAATCGGGGAGAATACTCATAAAACAAGGCCTCGAAAACAGTCTCCGTCAATGTCGAAATCTTCATTTTTTGTTCTTTATGCATAAAAACCAGTATATTAATAACGATAATATTTCACTTTACCCTACCTCGTAAAACAAAAAAAAAGATGGCCTTTCATCAAAGTCATCTAATGTCAGTCAAATATCTGTTACCCTATTAGAAACCGTTAAAGTTCCATCCAACGAATACCCGTGTCCCGTCCCCAATACGAAAGCTGACGCTTCGCGTAATGGCGGGTGTTGCGCTGAATAAGTTCCGCCGCACGCTCCAACGATGTCACGGGACCGTCACCCGGAGACGTCGGTCCCCATCCTTCGGCAGAAACCTTACCGTCCTGATAATCAAACCAGTCGAAGATTTCCTTATAGCCTACTGTCTGCAGTGCCGCAAGGCCGCGGTACCGGATAAGCGAGCGTACTTCCTCGACCAGCCCCTCATCGATCATCTTTATGACACGACGGTTGATTCTGTCATAAAGCACCTCGCGAGGCCTTGTCAGGCCGATCTTTTCAATCTCGAAATCACGCGGCTTCCGGACCGCCGTCTTGAATGACGAGAACGGCTTTCCGGTCATGATGCAGACCTCGAGAGCGCGGACCACCCTCTGTCCGTTGGCTATGTCAATTGACGCATAGCTTTCAGGATCAAGCTTCTGAAGGTCAAGGCGCAGAGACTCCACCCCTTCCTCACGGAGGCGGGCGGTGAGCTCTTCCCTGAGCTTCAGGTCGGCGGCAGGAAAATCGTCAAGCCCGTTCACAAGTGCATCGATATAGAATCCCGACCCTCCGGTCATGACAAGAGTATCATGCCCCTCGGCAAAAAGCCTGTTGATAAGGTCCAGGGCCTCGGTCTCATATTTCCCGGCGGTATAGAGTTCGGTCACCGTATGGGAATGGATAAAATAATGCTGAACAGCGGCAAGCTGCTCAGCAGAAGGCACGGCCGTGCCTATGGACATTTCCTTATATATCTGCCGGGAGTCGCAGGATATGACAGGAGACCCGTATCTGAGAGCGGTCTCTATACTGTAGTCTGTCTTGCCAACTGCGGTGGGCCCTAAGATTATTATCAGTCTTTTATTCGTCATCCCCGTAGATCTCTTCGGTCTCGTCATCTTCCTCGACAGGCTCATCGTCCTCGAAATCCTCATCCTCAGGATCCTTCTTCTTGTCGTCAGGAAGATCCTCGAAAGCGACATAACCGTTCTCGAACTCGATAGGGTTAGGACCCTTTGACTCCACCAAAAGAGGATAAAGCACATTACTGCGGAGCTCGGCCTCACCCTCGAAAGTAACTATGACACTCTTCACATTCGTCGTATCATAGAAATATACGAACTTGTCCTCTCCTCTCTTATGGCACATCCCGGCCGTTACATTGTCGATGGTTCC
>CAYXMV010000101.1:0-8119 GCA_964466235.1 uncultured Muribaculaceae bacterium
TGGGCTTGATTTTTATTACAACGGGCGTAAAAACGAAAGTTTTTATGTAAGTTTGAGAGATTGATATAACTCTTTTTACAAGTTGAAATATTACGATATACATCCAAAATTCCATCTGGCCGTCGATTGCATAATCTTCGGCTTCGATGACGGAGTCCTCAGCCTGCTGCTGCTCAAAAGGAACTTCGAGCCGGCAAAGGGCGAATGGTCGCTTATGGGAGGATTTGTCAACGAGAACGAAAGTGTTGACGAAGCGGCCGGCCGGGTTCTTAAAGAGCTGACCGGACTCGAGAACGTCTATATGGACCAGATCGGTGCCTTCGGGGAGATTGACAGAGATCCCGGCGAGAGGGTTGTCTCCATCGCATATTATGCATTGATCGACATAAAGAAGCATGACAATGAACTTGTCAGGGAACACAATGCACATTGGATACCTCTCAACGAGGTGCCGGAACTCATATTTGACCACAACAAGATGGTCAGGAAGGCACTATCCGTGATGAGGCACAAGTCGTCAGACCAGCCTATCGGCATGAAGCTTCTTCCAAAAGAATTCACACTCAGCAAGCTTCAGAGACTGTATGAGGCCATTTTGGGCGAACCTCTTGACAAGAGGAATTTCAGGAAGAGGATTGCCGAGATGGACTATATTGAAAAGACAGGCAGGATAGACAAGACAGAATCGCGGAAAGGTGCAGCCCTGTACAGATTCAACGAAAGGAAATATCACAAAGGAAGCAAATTCAAGATATGATCATACGATTTATGAAATCCAACATTTCAATCATCATGGCAGCCGTAGCTTTCATGCTGTCTTCGTGCGGCGGCCCGGGATACCGTACGGATTCTCTCGGGGTAAAAGTTTCTAAAGAAGAAAACCGCGAATACTCCTACACAGACAAGAAGGCAGGATATTGGTACGGTACCACGCACCAGCAGACCCCTGAATTCTGGTCCGGCTGGAATATGGCAAAGAAACGTATCCTTGCAGACTACACTCTCAGCGTGGAAGGTAAGGAATTGGACAGGACAGAGGCCGAAGTGACGGTCTATCCCGACAGACTGGAGCGCAGCTGGAGCAATGTCGAAGAGACTTTCTGCCTTGTGGATGACAAGCCTATTATATTCATAGGAATAAAGTCGAAGGAACCGGTTTCCATCAGTCTGGACATGACGCATCTCGTCGCAATGGAAGAGGCAGCGGACGGAACATTCTACACGCCGGCAGAGGCTCGGGACAAGAGGATAATGCTTGTATGGGAACCGGAGGGCTTCGTGCTTGCATACGGTACCGAGGAGGAATGCAGGTCCCTCGTGGCAGACTTCCGCGAGAACGGAGCTGAGATGCTGGCGGCACGCAAGTCAAGGATCAACAGCCTCGTGACCGAGTATAATCCAGTCAAGACCAATCTCCCAGAACTGGACAAGGCTCTCGACTGGATAACCATCACCATGGACGAGCTCATCACAGAGCAGCAGGGTAACGGAATATATGCGGGTCTCCCGTGGTTCAACGAATATTGGGGACGAGACATGTTCATTTCAATGCCCGGAGCCTGCTTAGTCACAGGACAGTTCGATGTCGCAAAGCAGATTCTGAAGGATTTTGCCACTCTTCAGGACACTGACCCGGCTTCCGAGACATACGGCCGCATTCCTAACAGGGCCAATCTCGAAGGGATTCTTTACAACACGACCGACGGCACACCGCGTTTCGTGATCCAGGCCCTTGAGGTGGCAGAATATTCGGGCGACACTGAATTCCTTCACGACCTCTACCCTGCCATCACCACAAGCATTAATGCCTCAATAAAGAACTATATTGACGACAAGGGTTATCTTACACACGCCGACGCCGATACCTGGATGGATGTCAAGCGCAACGGAATACCGGGCTCCCCTCGCGGAAACAGGGCAAATGACATCCAGGCGCTCTGGTATGAGCAGCTTGTGGCCGGAAGCAAGATCGCCGCACTGATGGGCGACGAAGGAACGGCCGAGGAATGGAGCGGACTTGCAGTGATGCTTGCAAGCAATTTCGAGCATGACTACTGCGACAAGGAAGGCAAGATGATATATGATCACCTCAACGCGGACGGCACGCCTGACAAGCAGTTCCGCCCTAACCAGCTGTACTGCTTCGACCTCATACTCGACGAAGATTTCAAGCAGGAAGTGACACGCAGGGCATGGGAAGAGCTCGTATATCCGTGGGGAGTCGCATCTCTGGCACAATGGGACAGGCAGTTTCACCCGCAGCACGAGAACTGGCACTATTATCATAAGGACGATGCTTACCACAACGGCACAATCTGGCTATGGAACAACGGCATAGCCATGCAGAGAATGATAGAGTACGGACAGATCGACACCGCGTGGGAGCTCTTCAAGAACATGAACCGTCAGGCACTTCATGAAGGTGCCGTAGGAAGCCTTAGCGAGAATGCCGATGCGCATCCGCGTGAAGGCCAGGACTGGGTGAAGCGTTCCGGAACTTTCCTTCAGGCATGGAGCAACGCAGAGCATCTGCGCGTATGGTATCAGTATTTCCTCGGCATCCGTCCGGCTCTGCTTGACAACAGGATTGTCATAGAGCCTAAGCTACCTTCTGAAATAACATCAGTAGAGACTTCAGTAAAGATAGGAAACGGTACACTGCATTATAAATATGCTGATGGAAAGGTATCTGTTTCTCTTGAGGGCTGCGACGCAGAGCTTGAGATCCACGAGCCTGCCGGTCACACGGAATCACCTGTATTTGAAGGACTTGAATTCTGTATGCCAGACCCTCTTGACAGTTATCCATGCTTCGACACATATCATGAGACGGCACTTACATACTGATCTCACACTGTGACGATGTCTGTACTAAAAGATCGTCGCGTAAAGCACATAGATCCAATGAGCCGCAAAAGCGGCAACAAGCCCGCCTATCGTATGGGCTATGATGGCCTTTGAAGTAAGCTGTCTGTATCCGAGTGCATCAAGCATGGCAGTATGGGTGCTGAGATAGCCGCTCCAGCACATTCCTATGGCAGTGAATACCGCTATGGCATTGCCGTCAATCCATCCTGCTGACATGAAGTTGGGTACAAGTCCGAGTGCTGCACCGACTGCGCCCAATGCCGTGATCGGGAAGGCCACCAGATGAGGGTCGCTGAAACCGAAGAGCCATTCGAAAACGAAGTTTATCTTTCCGGCAAGCCATGGAAGAAGTGCCACACCCTCGTATGCGGCACCGGTATATTCACCGGAAGATGAAGGACCGAATGTCAGAAGCATAACGAGTGTCGAAATTATGAGCACACCCGGAATGATGGCAAGACCGACATCTACTCCGGTACGGCCTCCGTCAAGTACGGCATCCAGAATACGCTGGAAAAGGGGTTTCTTTTCTGTCGGTACATTCTCTTCCCCATTATCAGAGGCTTCACACACATCCTCGTCCTTATACTGCGGATATGCCTTTATCACAAAGTGCTGCATCAGACATGTAGAGACTATGCATCCTATGATGGCACCGGAAAATCCGATGAGAGGCTCGGCATAGAATCCCTGCCCCACCATAAAGACGATCACGAGAAGGCCCATTCCGAATGCCGTTCCGAAATTGGTCAGCGAGATGAACTGATATTTCTTGAAATAGCTGCTGAACTTCTTGTCCTGAGCAAGAGAGATGATGGCAGGATTATCGGAAAGGAAGGTGACCAAGGCACCTAAAGACGCCACTCCGGGAAGATTGAACAGAGGTTTCATCAGGGGCCTCAGAATCTTCTCGAACAGGGATACGACGCCGAAATCCATCAGTACCCGGCCGAGTGCTCCGGTGATGACACAAATGGCCATGAGATAGAACACCGTGTTGAGCAGAAGGTCATGAGCCGTATGCATTATAGTATTCAGCATATTCGGCGTACCCATGCGTGAACCGAGATAAAAGAAAAGTCCGGACACGACAATCAGGCAGATGATTCCTGAAGGGATACGGTCATAAATCTTGCGGAACGGGATTTTCATTATTTTCTTCTTTTAATATTGAGCATGTTCATGTTCCAGGTGATTCCGGCGTCAGCAATGGTCTGCTTAGGCTGGAGGACAGCGGCTGCAGGGCTTCTGCCGTCGGTATAGCAGCAGTTGAGGTGGAGTCTGAGATTTCTGGAATTCTTCAGAGGATAGAATTCGACACCGCCGCCTACACGGAAAATATCTGTCCCCGATGCCACGCACAGATCACCTTCCTCGCCGGTATTGTTAAGGTCGTATGTCGCACGTATAAAGACGTTCAGACGCTCCACCGGTTTCCATGAGAGCTCGCCCATCACGGAAAAGTCCCTTCCGAAAAAGTCCTTTGCACTGACCGCCCTGTTCATATAGTCCAGCTCAAGAGCAAATCTGCCGAATTCGAACCTGTTGCCGAGAACCACATAATTGGTGAATCTGCCGGGAAGCCATTCGATCATATTCAAAGAGTACATCGAACTGAAGAATCCATGTGAACCGTACCAGATCAGGTTATATGCAAACATTTCCTTGTTTCCAGCATTAAGGGCATTCCTGCGGAAAGGGCTTTCGCAGAACTGAAAAAGAATCTTGTCCCGACTGTCATCTGTTGTGTAGAATCCGCTGACTCCCATCTGATAACAGGCTATATTGTTCCAGTACTCGGAGCAGAAATAGAGATCGATAGGAGCCCTGTCATATTCATATCCGCCTATAGCAACAACCTGCTTTCCTGCAGACACGCCCCAGTTCCGTCTGCTGTAAGTAAGTGTCAGCCAATCCGTCGCATCAAAGAACGAAGCATTTGCATTAGGCTTGTTCAGACGTTGACGGTAAGAATAGGTCAGTCCCTCGGCAAGATTTCCGTCCATCCGGATATTAAGATAACGGCCCTTGAATCCGCTTCCTCCGTCGATCTTCCCGGCAGAACGGTATTCCTGCATATAATCGAGCCTCGCCTCGATACGAAGCGTAAGGAGTTCATTGTCCTGGGCGGAAACCGCAAATGCAGACAGTGCCAGCAGCACCGAAACTAAAAAGCATCTCATATTCTTCAAGGTCAGTTTCAGGCAATTCCATATATCCTGAATTAGTCTTGCGAATTTAAGATAATTTTAGAAACCGTTTAAACTTTTCCACAAAAAATTATAATTGCTGAAATAGAAGATTTCTCATAAGATCTCAAATGATGAAAATTTAAACAGTTTCTTATTATAAGTAACTGATTTCAAATACAAACTATCTTATGACTTGCATACTTGAGAAACGTAATGAAACGCTCAATCTTTCCGCTCGGAAATGATCAGAAATTAAAAGCCAGTCCGATTCCGCTTCTTGTGGTTCCAAGGGACAGATTTGAAGCGGGCCTCTTTCCTTCCGGATTCACGTATGTCCTGTTGTAGTCATCCGCAATCTTCCTGAGTCCCTTGCTTCCCTTGACCCACAACGGGATTCCCGCTACAAGGCAGGCAGCACTCCCTATATATCCGACAGCGATGCCTGTATCCGAACCGGCGCCATTCATTCCGTGCTGGCTTGAAAAGTCATTCATTTCGGAATAAGAGATATGTGCAGCTATCGTAATGAGCATACATGCCACCCCTGCTCCTGTGAGATAGATTCCCCAGGTATGCTGGTTGCTGGCCTTCATATACTCGCTGCCATACAGGGAGTATCCGATATAATCTGCGATCTCCCCTCTTGATATTCTACCGTACGGACCGTAGTAATGTCCCCATCTGTAATCCAACGGATATGTTCCGTAAGGCAACGGTTCCATATATGGTGAAACCTGAGCAAAGGTCTTTGTCGTACCATTCTCGAACACAACCTTCACCACACGTGAAAGGGAGATGTTATACAATGGCCCGTCAGGGTTGTCCCATGTCTTGTAATACATATAGTCGTCACCGATTTCAAGTATCTTTGCCTTTATCGGAGCTGAAGTATATGTATGAATAATGTCTTGAGCCATTGATACACTGGATGTTACCAATAGGATGACAATAATTGACAATGCTGTTGAAATCCGTTTCATATCAAGTATTTTTATTAATCTGTATATAGATGCAGAAAAGTACCATTTCGTTACAGACTACAAATATATAATCGGGGGGGGCAGAAATACAATAAAAAAATTTACCTGAACCTGCTCGTATCGACCTCTTTCCTCTCCTTATCCTTGTATGCTCCGAAACGATATGAGAATGTCACCTTGAATTCCCTGTATGAAGGATAATGATTATAGACCACCTGCTTTCCATAATTCATATATGGCGAGATGCCTTGTGTTTCAAGAACATCATAGCAGCCCACTGTCAGATTTGCCTTTTCCTTGAGGAAACGCCAGGTAAGGTACATATCCAGATTGCCGCTTTGCGGGAGATCATACAGTCCCTGGATCGCTGCTGTGTTATAACTGCCATTTACATTCAAAATCAGGTACGGCTTGCGAGAAATCGTGAAACTGTTTCTCAATAACACATAAAGATAAACCTTGTGCCTATCGAAAGGGATGTCATAGAAATCCGAATCCTTTTCGTGCTGGTACTGACCGGTGACAGTAAGCCTTGAGTCCAGCCACTGTCCTGCCTTGAAAGAAATGTTCAACTGTATTCCTGCTGTCTGCTGACAGTCGAAATTCACATATCTGAAAATGCTTTTCAGACGGTCAGGAGCAAGATACTGAGTCTGCACGAAATAATCATCAGTATGCCCGAACCACGCCGCCAGCATATATTTGTTCTTGAAGAGATATATGAACTGCGCGAACCAGGAACTTGCAGGAGTCAGTCCAGGGTTTCCGATGATCTCGGAATATCCTCCGGAACTGATATTCACAGCACTCTTTACAGCCCAGTATTCCGGATAGTCTCTGTTGCCGCTGACATAAAGCTGGAAAAGATTATCTTTATTCGGAGTATAGAGCAGAACTGCGTTAGGATATATATCCCACTTCTTCCACGCCTCACTCTCATATCTTTCTCCGGCAACCGACACATCCATCATCAACTTCTCACCGAAACTCTTGTTGAATCCGGCATAGACATTCAATATGTTCTCCTTCTGCACGGCCGACATATCATCCGGCAGATCTCCTGTTCCTGTATATTTCTGCCAGCTGTCATCCTTGGACATATTGAAATTGATGCCATAGTTTATTCCCCATCCGCTCCTGGTGTCATGTTCCTGTGCGACGAATGCCTTCCATCTGGTGATATGCTGGTTGTCATTTGCCGTAAGGATATTGCTTCCGTCAGGATTGTTCAGAGCCTGGACTATAGGAGCCTTGTAGGATGTGAATTCCGCTCCTGCCGACAGACCGAACGGAGTGTTGTAATCTATCCGTCCATTGTGCATCTGATTGACTGAAAGGGCATTATTTACGGCATTATGGAAACCTGTGGTAGTATATACACCTGTTCCTTTTGCATACGATCCGGTATATACTCCGCTAAGGCTATGCTTCTCGCCGATATTGTAGTCCGCTCCGACCCTCCAGTTGTGACGATGGCTCTGACTTTCTGATGTCGAGGCATCGATGATTTCGTGGACAGTACCATCGGCCAGGCTGTGATGAGCCTCACTTCCGGTTTCGCTGAAACTCTTTCCGTGCGTATGCGAATACAGGATGTCTCCGGAGAACTTTCCCTTATTGACAATCATACTGGCTCTTTCTTCAAATGCGTGCCTGTTGTCATACTGCCATTTGCCGCCGACTTCTCCCACCACCGGAGCAATGCTGCCGTCAGTCTTTTTTAATGTGATGTTGATCATCGCCCCTCGCACCTGGTACCTCGCAGGAGCACTGTACATCACTTCCGCATTGGCTATGCTTGAAGCCGGGATACTCTTCAGAAGCGTATTCAACTGCTCGGAAGACATATTCGTCACCTTGCCGTCAATCACGACCTTCACCCCTCTGCCGGCGAGAGTGAATGAGCCGTCTCTTTCGGTCACTCCCGGCAGTTCCTTGATTGCATCGAATACATTATCGACAGGACGATCCTTTATGATATGCGGCAGATCATAGATGAGCTTTCCCTTATCTGCCTTTACAATCGGCTTCTCACCTGTCACCATCGCCTCCGGCAACGAATAATAGAGGCTGTCAAGC
>CAYXMV010000102.1:0-8111 GCA_964466235.1 uncultured Muribaculaceae bacterium
ACGCACGGATACTCTCAGGGTTGGTGCATATTTGATTTATAGAGGAAATATAACAATTTATCGTATTATTTATTACATTTGTCAAGATATTGGCCGGCCACGAAGTCCGGCCGCAACAAATATGAAGCCATGAAATATTTCATCAGATCAGTAAAGTACTTCTTCTATTTTGCCGTGCTGACCACGGCCCTCATCCTTGTGCTCGTGCTTATTGGAGCTGTGGAAGGAAACATCGAAAGCATTTTTGAAGGAGGATATGACGCCATTTGGAAAATCGCCGTGTTCTTTGTCTGCGTCGCCGCCGTATATCCTAAGCTCGCCTTCATCAGAAGGGAGATCTGCATCGACAGGGACTGGGAGGAGATACGGGAGGATACCGTGGATTTCTTCCGCGTACGCAGATATGAACTCGAATCAGAACAGGACGGAAGCGTATCCTTCAGACTCCGCTCGAAGGCTGCACGCCTCACGAAGATGTGCGAGGACAGGCTCACCCTCACGAGGACTCCCCAGGGATATGTTCTCGAAGGCCTGCGCAAGGATGCCATGCACATAGCCGCAGCATTGGAGCACATACTGTCTCCTGCCGCTGAAGATTAATTTCTTCTTCAAACAGTTTCCGATACTATTTTTTCGAGTCGAGCATCGCGGCCGCTTCAGAAAGGGCCTGATAGAAATCCTCACCGAAATATCTTTCAATAGGTTCGCGCAAGAATTCATAGACGCGGACCTTTTCTTTTTTGCCTTTGGCGAAGGCATCCTGACAGATATGCCAGCGGTGCAGATTCAGGGCACGCATTCCGTTGCGGAGACGGGTGATCCTTATCGGATAGAGCCAGCATGAAACAGGCTTGCGGAAGTCACCCTTGCCCTGAAACCAGCATCGTTCCATAGAGCAGAAGCAGTTTCCTTCCTCGTCAAAAAGAGTATAGGCGCATTCCTCGCTTCCGGGAACGAGCGGAGTGACCATATCTCCGTCCATATCGATTTCAAAGAAACCCTTGGAAGCCACTGCAGCACGGCCCTGCTCCGTCATTATCGGTGAAAATATATGATAGTTCTTCTCGATGGCCTCGGCTTCGCATTCCTCCATCGGAGCGCCGCTGTCACCTATCACGCAACAGCAGCCCTTGCATTTCCCGTAGTCGCAGGCAAAATATTCGGTAAGAATCTCTTCCGAGACGAGGCAGTCGTCAATCTCTATTATTGTTCCGTGGTACATATCATTCCGCTATTACTGTATATTCTACTTTGCCGCCTGCATTGAGTGAAGAGACCGCCTCCATGACATCGGACACGGTGACGGCATCGCATCCGGCCTCATAACCGGTAAACAGGTCCTTTCCATATATGAAACGGCTGCCGATGGCCTCGGTCCAATATGCAGGATCGGTCTGCATCAGAGAAATACGGCTCTTGACATGATTCCTGCCGGCATTGAGAAACTTCTCATCGACTCCAGCCGAGGCCACAGCCTCCATTGTTCCGTAAAGAAGCGAAAGCGCCTCCACACGGTCTGCCGGAGTCTTTACGCCGCACGCGTCATCGGTCAGACTTACTGTCATATTGAATCTTTCGTCAGGATGAATCGTAAAATCGGTATTAACCGTCACTGACCACCCGGAACCTTCAAATGCTTTGGCAACTTTCTGTTCTACAATCACGGCCGCAATCCTGTATGCCGCATAATTTCCTATGGTCAGAGGCACCCTTGCAGACATAGCGACATCTATCGTGCCTACCGCTCCCTTTGCTGTACCGGCCGACACTCCTGAAACAGGCTGATAACTCAAAGGAGTCCTGACGTAAGTGCGTCCTGAGGTCTTGAGAGCCGTACCATAAGCTGTCAGTTCCTTCTTCAGTTCAGACTCGCTGACTTCTCCGGCAATCACAAGCACACCGTCATTCATTCTTGAAAACTGCGAACTGAAGAAATGTTCAGCCCTGTCGGCAAAATCATCGGCCACCTGTCCGGATGGGATGTCCGAGAAAGCATATCCGGGACACATCAGCTGACCGACTGCAGCCATTCTCGCCATATATGTTCCTTTCATGGCCTCTACCTTCAGGGCAATGTCTCCCGCATAGGATTCAAAGGCTTCCGGGTCCTGCCTGCGGCTTCCTGCAAAGGCAGACAAAGCCTGAAGGACCTTGGCAAGATCATATTTCGAAGCGCTTCCGCTGATGACCGTACTGAACATTTCAACACTGATGACCATTGTAATACCTTCTGCTGCAAGTGCGTCCCTGAAATCCTTTCCTGAAACGCCGGCCACACTGCATGAAGCAAGATACGCCTCCGCATAGGCTCCTTCACCGGCCTTCAGACCGGAGATGTCGGCATATCCGCCGTTCAAGACTAAAGAATAATGGATGCGCCTGTCGGACGGCATATTGCGGCAGACGACGGTCACACCGCTCTCGAGCCTGAGGATGCTGCCTCCCGACATCGGGTCTTTCCTGACGTTCACCTTCACCTTCTTGTCAGGGAGAGCTTCTCTGAGGAAGGACGAAGCTTCCGGGCGATCCTTTTCCGTCAGATTCAGGCCGTGGTCCCATGCCGAGCGGAATATCTGCGCCATACGGGTGCTGTCCGGAGCAGATGGAGCGACTAACTCGAGCGTAACGTTATCATCCCTGTCAAGCAGGGCCTCCGCTATGCCGTTGAACAAAGAAAGTCCCTTGACGTCGTCAAGCGTCCTTGAGGAATGAAAATCATATACAGCCCTCTGAGAAGCCAGGCTTGAATTATAGAGGAAGGCCGATATGCAGCGGGACACATAGGCTGAATTGTCTTTGCAAGGATTCGATATGGATCCGTATTTCCCGCGCAGATATTCGGCATGAGCCCTTCTGACTTCCTGCGCCGTAGCGGCACCGGAATCTATGGACGACATGACGCCGGACATTACAGCCAGCGCCTTCTCCTGATATTCGGGAAGAGTTGACACAATTATGCTGAACTTCTCATCACCTGACGAGTCACCGCTCCCGACATATCTGAAGCCCACATCCGATCCGGGGATGCCTGCCATCTTCAGCCCTTCCTTTATCCTTTCGCAGGCGACCGTCCCCAACTGATTCAAGAACATGGATGAGATTGCCGGCTGGATAGTCACCATATTTTCACGAGACGTCCTCGGGGAAGTCCATGTAAGCGTCATTGCAGCGACCTGACGGTCATCACAATTCCTTGTCACGACCCTCAAGCCTTCGACCGGACGCCACGCATACGGTTCTCTCGCCGCCGTATCGCGCACCGGATTCATATATGAGAGCATCTTAATCTTCTCGGCAACAGCCTGAGGGCTGACGTTTCCGGCCACTATCACTGCCTGGTCTGCGGGCGAATGGTCATACGCCGCCCTCATGATTGAAAGGAGGGTGGAATCCATCTTCGATTCCGATGAGACAGCCATGACATTGTCATATCGGGCAACTTTTCCATCCTTTCTCACCAAAGCGAAATCTGACATTTCTCCAGCAGATTCATTCAGTACTACATAGTATGTCATACCATTGGGAAGGACTCCGACAGAGATATTGCCTTCAGCCGGCAGCACCGGTATTTCCTGGGCCGGCATAATCATTGATAAACTGGTCCAGATCAGAAATGTAATTGTCGTTTTATATCCGATTTTCATCTTTATTCATTTAAGTTTGCAAAATTACAATAAAAAATTTCTATTTTTGCATTTATGCGGTTTTTAGAAAATTAATATAAACAACAAACCAATATCACTATGAAGAAAATAATCCTCTTTTTTGCGGCAGTTGTCATGAGTGCAGTCGTGGCTTCCGCTCAGGACATCAACCAGGCTACCGAGAATTACAACAACGGCGCGATGGAGCTCCAGATGGGCAACAACGGTGCGGCTCTCGAGTATTTCAAGACGGCTCTCGAAATGGGTGAGGCTCTCGGAGATGAGGGAACAGACCTTGTAAACAACTGCAAGAAGGCCATCTGCTCTGCACAGATCGGAATGGCAAAGGATCTTTACAACGCTAAGGATTTCGCTGCAGCCGCAGAGGCATTCGCCGAGGCAAAGGCTGTGGCAGAAGGATATGGTGAAGCCGACCTCGCTGCTGAGGCAGAGAGCCTTATCGGTCAGGCAAACCTCCAGATCTACAACACTGCCGGAAAGGCTGCCATGAGGGCAAAGGATTATCCTGCAGCTATCGAGAATTTCACAAAGGTGCTTGAGATCGAGCCTGAGAACGGCGCAATCGCCCTCCAGCTCGGACAGGCCTACATGAGAGGCAACCAGTTCGACGAGTCTATCGTAGCCCTCGAGAAGGCAAAGGCTCTCGGCCAGGCTGAGAACGCGGACAAGCTTCTCTCACAGGTATATCTCAAGAAGGCTCAGGCTGCTAACAAGGCAAAGAAATATCAGGAAATGCTTGATTTCTGCGTAAAGTCCAACGAGTGCCTCGAGAACGCAAACGCATACAAGCTTGCAGCAAGCGCAGCCCAGAAACTCAATCAGAGTTCAGATGCAGTGATCGGATACTACGAAAAATATCTCGAAGTTTCTCCTGACGCAAAGGATGCCAACGGCGTGATCTGCACAATCGCAGTCCTTTACCAGCAGGCCGGCAACAAGGAGAAGGCTAAGGAATACTACACAAAGATCGAGAACGACGCACAGTACGGTGCGACTGCGAAGGAGCAGCTTAAGACCCTTCAGTAGCAGATGATGAATCTCGAACTGCTTGCTCCGGCAAGAGACGCCCAGATCGGCATCGCGGCAATCAGCTGCGGTGCCGATGCTGTGTATATCGCCGGTCCGCAGTTCGGCGCACGTCAGGCAGCCGGGAACACAATTGACGACATCCGGCAGCTGTGCTCTTACGCCCACAGATACGGAGCACGGATATTCGTGGCTCTGAACACGATTCTATATGACGATGAACTTGAAGCGGCTTATCGTCAGATGCTTGCGGTGCAGGAAGCCGGAGCCGATGCCCTTATCGTTCAGGACATGGCAGTTCTCGAAATGGCCCGCAAAGGCATAGGAGGCCTTTACAAGGACTTCCGGATACCTCTTCATGCCTCGACTCAATGCGCAATCAGGACTCCTGAACAGGCTGCATTTCTCGAGAGTCTCGGCTTCTCGAGACTGATACTCGAAAGAGAACTCTCCACAGAACAGATAAAGGCCATTCGCGCAGCCGTCAGCTGCGAACTCGAATTCTTTGTACATGGAGCCTTGTGCGTATGCTACAGTGGACAATGCTACCTTTCGGAGCTTATTGCCGGAAGGAGCGCCAACAGGGGCGCATGCATACAGGCCTGCCGCTCGAGATATGACCTTACGGATGCTTCCGGAAAGGTTCTCGTCAGGGACAAGGCACTTCTCTCACTGAAGGACTATAACCTTCGGGGAAGGCTCGAGGAACTTGCCGAAGCCGGCATCACCTCATTCAAGATCGAGGGAAGGCTCAAGAATGCTTCATACGTAAAGAATGTCGTACAAGACTATTCATCCGCTTTGGACGAAGTGGTCAGGAAGAAGCCCGGCACATTTGCCCGAGCTTCATCCGGCTCCGTATCCTGCGGATTCACACCTGACACATCAAAGACATTCAACCGTGGCTATACCGAGCTTTTCATCGACGGACAACGGGGAAGATGGGCTTCGATGGATGCTGCAAAATCCATGGGCGAAGAAATAGGTACCGTCAGGGCTGTCGGACGAGACGGTATGACTGTTGACTTCTGCCATAGAGACATAATCCTCAACAACGGTGACGGATTCTCCTTCGTCACCCGTGACGGAAGCGTTACCGGATTCAGAGGTGATGTCTGCAACGGAAACAGCATCAGATGCAGATCGACGGACGGTCTCTTTGCAGGAGCCCGGATTTTCAGGAACATCAATGCTGCATTCGAGAAGGAACTTGACAGACAGCCATGCGTGAGGGAGACAGGGGTTTTTGTGAACCTGTCATTTTCTCTTAAAGACGGCATCCGGTACGTGGAAGCGCAGGCAGAAAGCGAAGACGGCAGAAAAGTATCCGTGACCGTGGAAGCCGGAAGTCAGGAAGCCTCCAACAAGGAGAGGATGGCTGAGATATTCCGCAACCAGATAGGAAAGACCTCCGGTCATTACCGCTTCAGGTCCGTTTCCATGGATGAAACGGAAAGCCTTCCTTTCATGAGCGCATCGTCTGTCAACGGAATACGCCGCGCTCTCGCAGAGAAGCTGGATTCTATGCCGTGTCTTAAAAAAGAGATCCTCCGGAGAGAAATTCAAGATGTGTGCAAAAGTGTTATGGTACCAAAGGATCTCTCTTATAAATATAATGTATCAAACCGTCTTGCCGAAACCATCTATCGCGAGGCCGGAGCCGAACACATCGAACCTGCATACGAGCTTGCCCATCAGGAAAATGCAGAACTGATGCGCACCCGCTACTGCATCCGCCACGAACTCGGCATTTGTCCCAAATATCACAAGGTCAAGGATTCAGGCCCGCTCTTCCTCATCAACAACGGCCGGCGTCTCGCCCTGCATTTCGACTGCCTCAACTGCGAAATGACCGTCACAGAACCTCAAAAGTAAGATCCACGTCGCCGAAATGGCCGACGATATTGCTGTTCTGTTCGAGCCATTTTCCGCTCAGCTGCCCCCTCCAGACAATATCGTCACGTGTGTTGAATGGAATCTTGAGTTCTATTCCATAGCTCTTGGTGCCTACCTTTACCACCGCAGTACAGTTCCAGTCCGTCCTTGTACCTCCGTCATCCTCTGAAATAAGCAAGGCACAGTTCAACATCTGATCCGTCCACTCGGACACGAGAATGGCATTGAATGGCTGAGGCTTGCCCATCTGGCTCCTCTTCACAACTATCATGAAATCCGTAACGGAAGGTGCATAAAGTTTCATCTCCGCTTCCGTGGAGGCGGTGAAGTCCTCGACGGCACCGGTCTTCACCCAGAATTCGGAAGCACCGGCAAACCAGCTGTCATAATTTCGTTTCATCGTGAATTCCTTCAGGAGAAGGGTCCTTACCCCGGCAGCCTTGGTATCTGCTTTCTGTCCGGAACTTCCGGCATGCGTCCCTCCATCCGCAGATGAAGGCTTGACGATGATGGTACCGCCTCCTTCTCCCCAATCCGGGTCTTCCCTCCTCAGCATCTCAAGGGTAGTGTAGCCGGCATCCGAATTCCTGTTTACCACCCACACCGGCTGCTCTCTTGCCATCTCCTCATCAACAATCACTTTCTGCACATGGCGGGAACCATCATCCTTATATTCAAGCCTGTAACCTATATTTGCGTCTGCACCATCCTCCGGGTCGAACGTTATCACCGGCATTGTACTGCCGTCCCATTCCTCCGAGAACGGCCAATATATCTGTACATCCGATTCGGTCAGCATGCCTAAGTAATCTTCCGGACTCATATCCGATCCTGATGCCGCCCTGGTTGCGGCCATGGAATAGACATGATCGGCAATGAGGTCGCGCAGAGGATTGGAATATCCTCGTGTCCCCGCTTTCGTGAGGTCGTCTCCGACACCGGAACCAGGAACGGTAAACAGATTCTTCATAGTATATTCCTCGTCATAACCATTTACGGATGAAGAAGATACAGCATCATGAACCTCTTCAAGATGTACTTTGTCAATAGGAATAGCGGACAATATCTCAGCCACTGCCGACAGACGCACATAGGTGCTGTCCTTCTCCTGCACATGCTTGTCCGAATCGTTGTCAATGATTTCACAGCTGCATAATCCTGCCACCGACAGGATGAAAATGCACATTCTCTTCAAATTCTCTTTCATAATCTTTTCTAATTATGACAGGCCATCATTCCTCTATGCACCTGTCTGATTCCGGATGCAAAGTTCAATACAATTATCCGCGTAAAAAAAATTTACGCAGCTAATTGCAAAAAACGGCCTCTGAGCGGCATCTATGGCAGGTGAGATGGCTGAAATTTGTTGTTTTTTGTTACAAAATCAAACAAATTTTGTAACACACCTGTTACATTTTAAGACTTTTTCGGCGACGGATGACTGAACGGAGAGGATGAAAGACAGAAGGGATAAGCAAACAGTCCAGTGGACTTTTGCAGCGAGCAGCACGGAGTGACGGCAGG
>CAYXMV010000103.1:0-8062 GCA_964466235.1 uncultured Muribaculaceae bacterium
CATGAAATGTCCAATCACGGATGGTCACATGCAGACCTCACGACAATGTCTCCACGCAGCGCATGGGAGGAGATGCAGAGAAATGACGCAGCCATCGAAGGACGTACCGGCAGACGTCCGACAACCTTCTGTTTCCCTTTCAACGCTTTCAACCCATCGCTTCTCAGACTCGCTTCCGAGGGCAGGACAGAAAACTGGCCGAGGACATCATCCTCGACCTCATGAAAGACGGGTCAGAACTGATTCTAAATACTAAACTCAAGAGTGATCCCCAGTTATTCGACATGCCCCTGACCCTCGTAGTCAACAAGAAGAGAATCAAGGCAAAGCAGAACGGGAAAAGACTTGAAGTCATTCAGAAGGACGGGAAATCACTGATAGAATTCAATCCCTACATAGGTGGAGTCATCCTCTATTGACGGATTTTTCCGACACCTTCCAAGCAAGGCTCACTTCAATAGAGATGATATTTCTGCGACAGGGCGCGGAAGGGCTGTTCGTCTTTCCGCCAATACTCCTTGATGTCGTCGAACCTATAACCTTTGGCAAATTCCTCCCTCACATAATCCGTACCGCACACCTTGTCGAAAAGTCCCACGCCATCGGCTGTTTCGAAGGCCTTCTTGTCCGGATAGAGCTCAGCAAGTGCCTGCATCACATAAAACTGCACTTCGGTCAGACGTGCTTTTTCATAATCGGTAAAGAAGAACTGCACACCGGCTGCAAGCTGTCCCTTGAGGCTTCCTGAAATCGGGGTATAATAAATGGTCCTGAATGAAATGCCCGGAAGATGATAGCTGTCGAGGCGTTCCTTGAGAGCCACCGGATCGATCCACGTCGCACCGAATACCTGGAAAGGAAGAGTATATCCGACTCCGATATTCAGGAAGCCGTAAAGTTCGCCGCATATTCCGGACGAGACATAATAAAGTGGCGAATCCTTGAAAGGTATGTTGGGAGATGGGAGCACCCACGGCAGACCCGTATCTTCATAGAGCATATCGCGTGTCCAGCCCTCCATCGGTATGACGGTCAGTCTGCATTTCGAAGGGGCACGGTCTCCGAGCTGACCTCTGTTGAGACCTTCCTCATTGATGAGTACGGCAAGTTCTCCTACAGTGAGTCCATATATATAAGGTATCCGGTACTGGCTTACAAAAGAGTTGAACGGCGGCTCGACATAGCACCCCTCTATCTTATTGCCTCCCAACGGATTAGGCCTGTCAAGAACCATCACTTCGATATCTTTTTCAGCGCATGCTTCCATCACGAGGCCGAGGGTGCTGATGAAGGTATAGGAACGGGCACCCACATCCTGAATATCATAGACCATCACATCGATTCCCTCAAGCATTTCCGGAGCAGGCTTGCGTGTGGAGCCATAAAGAGAATATACCGGCAGACCGGTTGCGGCGTCTATAGTGTCCGACACTTTTCCTCCGGCATATACATCTCCGCGCACTCCATGTTCCGGTCCATAAAGGGCCACAAGCTCAACTCCCGGGGCATTAAAGAGTATGTCTATGGTGGAATTGAGGTTGCGGTCAACTCCGCTCGGATTCGTGACAAGCCCGACACGACGGCCGGCAAGTCCTTCAAATCCTCTGTCCCTCAACACTTCTATTCCGGTCTTTACAACCGGTCCGGCAACACAAGCCGTCCCGCTGACAAGCAGGGCGGCAAAGGCAGATAACAATAGGGTAAGTTTCTTCATTCTCAGAGATTTACAATCTTTCCGGCAAAAAGGATGTCGCCGTCGGTCTTATCCGATATTATGAATATGTATGGTCTGTCAACCGTCATTACGACAGGTGCCGCTTCCGGACGTGCCGAAGTCAGACGGATCTGTGCAGAGGTCACTGCTGCTGCCTCGGTCCCCTTTTCGGTAATATCGATATAGCATTTCTGCTTCACCATGTCGAGGGCAAGAGGCCCGGTCACAGCAATTCCCTTGAAATCGGCTGCCGAAGTGAATGCAGTCTTTATGCCCATCTTCTGAAGAGCCTGATTCAGGACAAGCGAGGTCTCCACCTTTGCCTTCGGCATCCTGAAGCGCACCTGACGAGGCTGGAACATTCCCATCGCCGTATTATATACGGACTCTCCGATATAAGGAAGGACCGAATCCACGTCCATCCCAGACGGAGGGAGAATGACATACATCGAATATCTGCCTCCCGCATAAGGAAGTTCTACCATCTGGCAGCCCTGATATTCAGCATAGTTCATCCTGCCGTTCCTGCTCATCATATTGACTTTGGAAGTCTTTGAAAGTCCCTTGAAATCAGCTTCTTCGGTAAGTTTTTCCGAAAAGGCATCCTCCCACGGAGCATTGAAATAAAGGGCATTGACAAGCACCATCACCATACCGGAATCAAGTCTGTCGATGATCTCGTCGATCTTTCCTTCGGTATTCTCCGCACACCAGTTGTTTATGGCCTTGACAGTGGCCGGGTCGGAGAATCTGAGGGAGGTGACGAATGCATCATAGTCTTTCTGAAGAATATCGACATATCTGTTCCTGATGCTGAAATCGTCGTCAATCCAGACGGAATTGGCTGACCTGACGGTCACGGTGTCATTGCTGCCGGAATCCTCAGCCTTGAACACGCATCCGTTGAGAGCATTGTCGAATTCGACTTTAGTCTCTCCCTCCGCGCCTTCCATAAGCATTGAGAGAGCGACTCCTGCACTATAAGGGGACACGACGACATTCTCCCCTCTTTCAACTGATGAATTCGCATTCCTGAAAAACGAAAGTGCAAAACCTGTCTTAGAACCTGTAGCCGGAGCTTCCGGCTCTGATCCGCATGAAACCATAGCCGTCATTGCGAGAGCCGCTGCGGCAGATAAAACAACTTTTTTCATAATCCTATTTCTTTCCATATTCGGGATCCACCTTGAGCAGGAAGGTGACAAGCACCGTAACAAGGCAGCAAATCATAACAAAACCGAAGAAATGAACATAGCCTGTCGCTTCCTGGATATATCCTGCCACCATACCCGGAAGCATCATGCTCATGGCCATGAATGCAGTGCATAGCGAATAGTGTGCCGTCCTGAATTCTCCTTCCGAGAAATAGATCAGATAGAGCATGTAGGCTGTGAAGCCAAAGCCGTATCCGAACTGGTCCAAAGCCACGCAGAATCCTGTTACCCAAAGATTTTCGGGCTGAAAGGCAGCAAGGAAAACGAAAGAAAGGCAAGGAAGGGTGAGGCTGAGGGCCATAGGCCAGAGGGAACGCTTCAGTCCCCATTTCGATGCGGCGATTCCGCCGAGTATGCCGCCGACGGTCAGAGCTGCGACTCCTATCGTGCCATAAATAAGTCCGACGGATTCCGTCGATAGGCCGAGTCCTCCCTCCGATACGGGATCGAGAAGGAAGGGGTTCATCATCTTCACGAGAAAAGCTTCCGGAAGCCTGTACAGAAGCATGAAGAGCATGGCTATAAGCACATTCTTCTTGCTGAAGAAGGTAACGAAGGTGCGCCCGAATTCACGGAATATCTCCCTTGCGGAACTCTGTCCCTGCTTCAGTCTCGGAGCATCGGATGAAGGTCTCGGCAAAGTGAATGTGTGCCAGAGAGTTATGACGGAGAAGAGGAGTGCACAGATGAGAAGGGTTATCGTCCAGGCCTTAGGGATGTCTCCGAGACGTCTTTCGAGAACTCCTGCGATGACAACAAGGACTCCCTGGCCGAAGATTGATGAAAGGCGATAGAATGTACTGCGGATGCCTACGAAGATGCTCTGGTTCTTCTGTGAGAGGGCAAGCATGTAGAATCCGTCTGCGGCTATGTCATGGGTGGCGGAGGCGAACGCCGTGATCCAGAAGATCACGAGCGTGGCGGCAAAGAGCGAAACGCTCGTGCCGCCCTTCGCGATGACCTCAGCCGACGGCTGAGGCATCGCGAAGGCCACCGCCGCAAAGGCCACGGACATTATTATCTGCATTGTCACGATCCACCATCTCTTCGTCCTGATTATGTCCACGAATGGGCTCCAGAGGGGCTTGATCACCCACGGAAGATAAAGGAGACTCGTAAACATGGCCATATCTCCTTTTGACATGCCCATGTTCGTGAACATGATCACGGAGATGTTGTTAACTATGAAATACGGAATGCCTTCCGCAAAATATAGGGTGGGTATCCACCACCATGGGTTGCTCTTCTGTATCATCTTCTTAGGTTTCACAATCGCTAAATTATTGACAGTCTGGAAGTTGATAAGACTTGACACATACTATAGTCGATTCATCCATATTTCTGTATCAGGATAATAATGTTTCAGGATTTCCTTGTAGGTGTAGCCTTTAGAGGCCATGACGGCGGCACCGATCTGGCAGAGACCTGCCCCATGGCCCCACCCGCTGCCGCGGAGAATCACCCTGTCCCGGGAAAATTCCGCTTCGAATGCGGAACTCTTGAGATGGCTTTCCGAAAGGATCTTCCTTATCTCCAGCTCCTTACCTACGATGAGAGTCTTTTGAGTACCGGTGATCTTCAGCCTGAATATCCTGCCCGACTCCCCTCTTTCAAGAGCTTCGATTGCGGTTATCCGGCCTATATCCACTCCGCTCTTCCTCGCCACAAGTTCCGAAAGTTCCTCAATCCCGTACTCCTGTGTCCAACGGTAGAAATCCGTAGTCTCCTGGTCGTAGTTGTTCAGTACCTGACCGAGAATCCCCTTGTCGCGGGTGTTGCAGAAGCATTCCGCGGAAGGATCGTGCTCCGGAGTGTCGGGGAGAGGCTGAAGATAAGCATAATCCCTGTCCTCCCAGCATACGGAAAAACGTTCCATACGTCCGCCGCAGCATTTCGAGAAACGGGCGTCACACAACATTCCTCCGCAAGTGAGGACCTGCCCCCATGTGCTGTCTATGGCCTTGCGGACAGCCTTTCCTGTGGCACGAGTAAGTCCCTGATAACGCTGGCAATGATCATCTGCGCAGACGTCGAAGAGATGATGATCCTCGTGATCATACCATTTCACATATTCCACAACTTCCGATACTGCGGCTTCAGTCTGACGATGGAACCGGGAATCGAGGTGAGAGACAAGCGAAGGCACATCACATACGCCTTCCGGCACATCTGCATGGCGGCTGTTGCGGGAAGCCTCCATCTGAGCCATCACCCACGAACGGGATATGACGGCATGGGCCTTCAGGAACTCTTCCGAAGCAGAAGAGCTCATCTCCGAAGATATTACGCTGAGCAGATAATCCTCGATGCCTACCACGTTTATGGCCGTCAGCAGCCCCTTGTCAACAATTATCTTGAGGGCACCTGCGAATTTCTGATCCTCCTTGCGCTGCCAATGGAAATCAACTCCTATCGTCACTCCGAAAAGGGCGAAAGAAGGTTCCGCAAACATTGTGGAAGGAGTCTGCGAACCGAAGAAAAGTTCGTCATACAGGGCTCCGTCATATTCGATCTTTCCCTCCCTCAGGACAGCCTTGCGCGGGCCTGCGCCGTCGGTAAGAATCTCAAAATCAATCTCCTTCCCTGACATGATGCCCACTTCCACAGTAGGCTGGCTACGCGTAAGGCGGGTAATGATCCTTGATTCATCCTCCTCGGTCACGGACACTTCACGCACCATTTCGGCAAGAAGTCCGGGAGTGATGCTGTCGAATTCTTCCTTTACGGGCATTATGAATACACCTCCCATATCGGCGCAGCCGGGACTCATTGTGAGATGGTCTGGGCCGTCGGAGAAATAATGGTGCGAGCGATGGCGGCTGCGGAATATCACGATCGAGCGGAATTCTCCGTCTTGCCACCATGTGAACAGGTTGAAGAGAGGTTCTTTCTTCCCTTCGTGCATGTCGGCGCAGTCAAGCAGTCTGTAGAACAGCTTGGCCGCAGACTTGGATGTCTCCGCCTTTATGAAAAACACTCCCGTGGTGAATCTGCTGTAATGGTACAGTACAGCATCCTGCTCGGATGTCAGATACTGCAGTACGGATGGTCCTGAGGTGGCGCTGTTCCTCACAGGACAAATGTCACTCTGAACGGCATTCCTGTCATTCTGAACGGCAGCGAAGAATCTTTCGACATCCTCCTGCAAAGGGATCAATCCCTTCGGCGCAGCCTGAAAATGATGATGATCGGGAGCCGAAGCCCCGCTTTCAGGCCCGTTGTAGAAGAATGTGAAGCCGTCATACTTGCGGGCAAGGTCAAGCATGTCAACATATCTTTTCCAGATGGACTGATCCGTATGCCGGTTCATCGCGATGACCAGATGGTCAGGAAATATCGGATAAGGGTTGACGAGAATATGGTATTTCTTGCCCTTGCGGCCGTCGAACTTGAGCATTATCTGCTCCGGCGGCCGGTTTTCCCTGCACAGGAAACACTTGCGGGCGGCGATGTCCTTGCGGTCGAGCCTGGCGGCAGAAGAGATCATCCGCGCCGGATTGAACTGAAGTCTGACCTTCAGTCCCCCTATCTCGACTTCCTTCACCTGCACATTCTTCAGCGCCCTGAAATTCTCACATGCAAGAGGCCAGCGCGAAAGCTGGTCTCCGACAAACTTGTATATGGTCTTGTTATTGTTCATTCCTTTATGATTTCATCATTCCGGGCGGAGCCGGGCAGCCTGCCGGTCATTCATAGCCAGACGGGCTTCAAGTTCCCAGGTACGTATCCTGTCCTTATAAAGATTATTGGCATTGACCTTCTCTATATCGAGAGCAGCATCAGAATTGCCCTCCCACCTGCGGCAGCAGTAAAGCACATCATATATGCGTCCTATGCGATACTCGCGGCTGATTCTGAGGCCGAGGGCATAATCCTCGCCATAACTTGTATTCGGCAGATTCAGTGTCCTCAGAAGAGGTGTCCAGAAGGCTCTCGGAGCCCCGAGACCGTTGATTCTCAATGCATTGTTCCGCCCGTTCGCCTCAGTCCATTCGCGATGGTCGATGATTCCTGGAGGAATCGGATTCATGAAAAAATCCGTCATCTGATAGGTTCCGACCACCATAGCGCATCTCTGCTCACGGAACGCAGCCACAACCTTGGCCAGAGTGTCCGGACCGCTATAGACATCGTCGCTGTCGAGCTGCACGGCAAACTCCCCGCACTTATCATGATGCACGGCAAGATTCCAGCAGCCGCCTATCCCGAGATCGTATCTTTCCGGAACAAGATGTATGAGACGGGCGTCCTTGGATGACATCTCCGCAAGAAGGTCTGTGGTCCCGTCTGCAGAATGGTTGTCAACGACGATCACATTGAAAGGGAAATCGCATTCCTGGCTCAGGGCGCTTACCACAGCATCCTTCACCGTCCTGATCCTGTTGAATACAGGTATCACCACCGTGGCCGTCACAGGGAAACAGCCATTCCGATTACCGTCTCCGTCATTCCGAGTACCGTCTCCGTCATTCTGAGCGGAGCAAAGAATCTCCACATCCTTGAACACCGGCGGAAGCCATGCCCCGATCCTCTTGAGGTAATCGGTACAGATCTCCTCCATCTCTACCTGCACCTCCCGGTTGCGGGGATCCACATAATCAAACTGCTTCTCCCCCGACTTGCGCAGATCGGTCTCCATCTCAGTATAAAGATATTCGTTCACATGGACGATCTTCCCCATCCGCAGACGCAGGTCATAAAGCGCGCCCCATTTTCTCGGGACATCCATTCCGGCAACAGCCGCCCTGAACGACTCCGTCCGGAAAAGAAGCACGCTTCCGAAATCAAAGTCATTCCTGAGCGCTCCCTTCTGACACTCGATGAGAGGGTGCTTCCTGCACACCTCCCTGCCATCTTCCCCAGCAACAAGCTCATAATGATCGGCATAAACCATATCAGCCCCAGTATCATCCGCAATGGCGGTCATGCGTTCCACGGCATACATCCCCATCTCAAGCGGATAAGGCTTGGTATAAAGAATCATATACTTCTTTGAAACCGTCCCGGCAATCTCACGCAAAGCCTCGGTGGAATTGAACGGAACCCCCGAAATAAAATCTATCTCCGACATATCTATATTTTAGAAACTGTTTAAATTTTTCTCCGAAAAATCATTAATTGTTGAAACTGAATA
>CAYXMV010000104.1:0-8021 GCA_964466235.1 uncultured Muribaculaceae bacterium
AGCCCGAAAAGGATATTTTTGGTTGTTTTGCCGATGCTTTGCCTGATAGATGGGGCCGTACCCTTCTGTTGCGCCGTGAACAGATATTGGCACAAGAGGAGAATCGCCCTATTCGCCGACTATCATCGTTTGACTTTTTGACGGGAATTGATGACTTTTCTCGTATGGGTGGATTACGCTTCAAGGAGACACCCGATGGTGAATTTATAAATACTGACAACACTTTGCGTATTCCTCCTTTGACCGACTTGCGAGAATTGATTGCTGCAAGCAATGAAATAGAACGAGGTGAGGAGACGAACATCCTTCCAGAGAAGCGTTGGATCGCTCAGCTTGTTCAACCAGGTTCTTCGCTTGGTGGTGCAAGACCAAAGGCAAATGTTGTAGACACAGACCGCAGCATATATGTTGCAAAGTTCCCTTCATTAAAGGATGATTATGATGTGGGATTGTGGGAGCATTTTTGCCATCTGCTCGCAAAGAATGCAGAAATTAATGCCGCCGAAACGAAGGTTATTGCCACTAATGATAAGCATCATACATTGCTCTCTCGTCGCTTTGACAGAACAGATAATGGCGAGCGAATACATTTTGCATCGGCAATGACATTACTCGGTCTGAATGATGGCGATAACGCTACAACAGGACACGGATATATCGATATTGTGGATTTTATTTTGAGTGGCTGCACCGATGTCGATGCCAACTTGCGAGAGTTGTTCCGCAGAGTGGCATTCAATATATGCGTTGGCAACAGTGATGACCATTTCCGCAACCACGGATTCTTGCTAACAGCAAAGGGTTGGACGCTCTCGCCAGCATACGATATGAACCCAACCCTGAATGACCATCAAAGTTTGCTTATCAATGGCAATACCAACAAAGCCGACTTATCTATTTTGCTCAACTCTTGTGAGGAGTATATGCTCTCACCAGAGGTCGCAAAAGGCATAATCAACGAGGTTGTAACGGCTGTCAAAGATTGGCGAATATTGGCAAACAGATTAGGCATTACCAAGCGAGAAATGAGTTTGTTTGAGGGCGTCTTTGACAGCAGAATAGCCCTATAAAAAATAGGTGGATTTTTCAAAATAGATTTATTCAGTTTCAACAATTAATGACCTTTCGGAGAAAAATTTAAACAGTTTCTTAAACACACAAAAACTAAATACCGACATGAAAAAGATTTTATTTATCGCAGCCGGTCTGCTTGCAGCATTCTCTGCATTCGCGCAGCCGAAACTCACTGCAGACAACATCGATGAGGTCATGAAGGCAATGACACTCGAAGAGAAGGTTACTCTCCTTGTGGGAGGCAGCCGCGCGATCAATATTGACGGCGTACCTTCAGGAACAACCAACCTCGTACCTGGCGCTGCCGGCGTATCACGCGCAGTTCCACGCCTCGGCATCCCTCAGACAGTTCTCGCTGACGGCCCGGCCGGCGTACGTATCAACCCTACACGTGAGGGTGACCCCAACACCTACTATGCGACAGCTTTCCCTGTAGGTACGGCTCTCGCTACATCATGGAACCTCGACCTCGTGAGAGAGGTGACCGAAGCTATGGGTCAGGAAGTCCTTCAGTTCGGCGTTGACGTGCTCCTGGCACCTGGCATGAACATCCATCGTAATGTCCTCTGCGGCCGTAACTTCGAGTATTTCTCAGAGGACCCTTATCTCTCGGGAAAGATGGCTGCGGCATACGTGAACGGTATCCAGAGCAACGGCGTGGGTACATCTGTAAAGCACTATGCAGTAAACAATCAGGAGACAAACCGTCATGAGAACGACTCACGCGTGAGCCAGAGAGCTCTCCGCGAGATCTATCTCAAGAACTTCGAGATCGCCGTCAAGGAGGCAAATCCATGGACAGTGATGTCTTCATACAACGTCCTCAACGGCGAATATACCCAGCAGTCATACGGTCTCCTTACTACAGTTCTCCGCGACGAGTGGGGCTGGAACGGCATCGTGATGACGGACTGGGGCAACAAGGAGGGAACCGTGAAGTCCGTGAAGGCCGGCAACGACCTTATGGAGCCGGGTGCTCAGAACGAGATGGAGCGCATCATCGCAGGAGTGAAGAGCGGCGAGATCTCTCAGGAAGAGCTTGACAGAAACGTCCGTCACATGCTCGAGTACATCGTCAAGACTCCACGCTTCAAGGGCTATAAATATTCCAACAAGCCTGATACCGAAGCTCATGCAAAGCTCGTCCGCAAGGCCGGTGCAGAGGGTATGGTCCTCCTCAAGAACAACGGCGTGCTCCCTCTCAAGGGTGACGAGAAGGTAGGTCTCTTCGGAGTAACATCATACGACTTCATCGCTGGCGGTACCGGTTCCGGTAACGTGAACAAGAAGTATATCCGCAACGTACAGGAAGGTCTTGAGGGCAACGGCGTGACTGTCGATCCTGCTCCGGCTTCATGGTACAAGAAGTATATCGCCTACACAGAGGAGACAATGAACCACAACGGTGCAGGCGTATTCTGGGGCAAGTCGGTTCTTCCTGAGGCTGAGCTTTCACTCAACTTCGTGAAGAAGGTAGAGGCAACTACCGACGTTGCCGTACTCACAATCGGACGTAACGCAGGTGAAGGCGGCGACCGCAAGGACGGACAGGGCGACTTCCGTCTCAACAACGTAGAAGTTGCAAACCTCCAGGCCATCTGCGACGCTTACCACAAGGCAGGCAAGAAGGTTGTCGTGGTGATGAACATCGGCGGCGTCATCGAGACAGCATCATGGAAGCACATGCCTGACGCAATCCTCCTCGCATGGCAGCCAGGAATGGAAGGCGGCGCATCTGTTGCAGATGTTCTCCTCGGCAAGGTGAACCCTTCAGGAAAGCTTGCTACCACATTCCCTATGAACTATCTTGACAATCCTTCATCACTCAACTTCCCTTACGACTACACTGCAGCGACCACTTCACGCGGATGGGGTGCCCGTCCTGCTCCTCGCAAGAACGTTGACTACACTCTCTATGAGGAAGGAATCTATGTAGGTTACCGTTATTTCTCAACTGCAGGCGTAGAGGTTTCATATCCGTTCGGTTATGGTCTCTCATACACCACATTCGAGTACAGCAAGCCTGTAGTGAAGGCTGGTGCAGACGGCTTTACAGCTACCGTTACCGTCACCAACACAGGCAAGGTCGCCGGCAAGGAGGCAGTCCAGCTCTATGTGACTGCACCGGCAGGAGGTCTCGACAAGCCGGCCCTTGAGCTCAAGGCTTTCGCAAAGACAAAAGAACTTGCTCCTGGCGAATCTCAGACCCTTACAATGACTGTTGACAACTACGGCATAGCTTCATTCAACGAGGCCAACTCTGCATGGGAGGCTGCAGCCGGCACTTACAAGGTGCTTTTCGCAGCAAGCGTCGCAGACATCCGCGCTACAGCAGACTACAAGCTCAAGAAGGCTCAGACATGGAAAGTGAACAATGTTCTCGCACCGGCAGAGCCGATCAACGAGATCAAGGTCAAATAATCAGACGGATATTCCATTTGCAACAAGAGGACGGCTTCACGGCCGTCCTCTTTATGTTTATCTGGTTGCAATGACTGCAGCTGCAGAAGCGGGAGCATCTCCGGTGCCGCGTTGCAGGAATACCCGCGCCAGCCCATTGAAAGCCGTGATCCTCATGCTCATGGCATCACGGTCCGGGACAGGGGTTCCGCATTCCGACACAGGAAGGGACGGATCTGCCGCTGTGGCTGCACTCGGGCCATATTTGACAGGACGCTCGACATACTGGAAGGCAGGATCGCCATTACCCCATCCGAGGATGGTCCAGCCTTCACCGACAGTGATTTCGAGGTCGTCGCATGACGTAGGCACAAAGCGGCCTCTGGCATCACGCATCTCCACAGTCACTACGGCCACATCGCCGAGTTCCTCGCAGGACACCGCGGCAGCCGAAGCTTCCCCGGTCGTGTCAAGACGCTTTTCCATCACCTTGCGTCCTCCTTTATAGCCCACGGCCTTGACATAGCCAGGCTTATAGACTGCAGTCCATTCGAGATGTCCGTTCCTCGGCATCTTCCGGCGGCCGAGCTTCTTTCCGTTTGCGATGAGTTCGACCTCATCGCAGTTGCCATAGACCCAAACTGACACCTCCTCGCCTTCATGTCCCTGAAGATTCCAGTGAGGCAGGATATGAAGCACAGGCTCCGAAGTCCACCATGATTTCAGATAATAAGCCTCATCCTTAGGAAAACCGCAATAGTCGAGAATTCCGAATTCCGAGCTCGTGGCAGGAAAGACCATCGGGTTCGGCTCACCTCTGTAGTCGAATCCCGTCCAATAGAATACGCCTGCAAGCCACGGACGTTCATCATAGAACTTCCATCCCCTTTCGATGCAGTTATATAGGCTGTCAGGACCATGCTTCGCACGGTTGAGCGCCACCATACGCCCGTTGCCGGCATCCGCTGCGGAAGGCTTGGTGCCCGGTCTGTCGAAATAGATGCCGCGCGTGCCGCAGCCAGTGGTCTCTTCCGATCCGAGGGCAATACGGTCAGGATAATCCTTACGGTGCTGCTCCACCGGATTCTGCAGTATATAGTTGTAGCCCGCGACATCGGCAGGGACAAGGATGTCCGGACCGCTGCTCGAGGCGACTGTCATCAGGCGTGTCGGATCGAAACGGTGGCAGTACTCGCGCATGGATTCGGCGATCCGCCTTCCGAAGTCGTTCCATTCAAGACCCCATTCCTCATTGCCGACGCTCCAGAGAATCACAGAAGGGTGGTTCCTGTCACGACGGATCATTCTGCCGAGAAGCCTGACATGCTCGTCATTGACTCCTGTCAGACGGTTTTCCTCGATTACTAAGATTCCGAGACGGTCGCAGGCGTCAAGGGTTTCGGGAGTCATAGGGTTGTGACTTGAACGATAGGCATTTACACCTATCTTCTTGAGTTCGCGTAACCTCCACTCCTGAAGTCCGTCAGGGATGGCGCTTCCCACTCCGGCCATATCCTGATGCATGTTCACACCCTTGAGCTTCACCGATTTGCCGTTCAGAAGGAATCCCCTGTCCTTGTCAAAGGCTATATGCCTTATGCCGGTGACAGTCTCATAGACGTCCGCAAGGCTTCCGTCTGAAGCATAGACCTCGGTCACAAGAGTATAGAGATAAGGATCCTCGCATGACCAGAGATGAGGTTTTTCGAGAGGAATGACCGCAACAGAAACATGCGTATCCTTAGCCTCGACATGCCTGCCCTGAATGCCGGCCTCTCCCACAACTTTGCCTTCCGCATCCTTCAGGATATGTTTCAGACTATACGAATCTCCCTCCGCATCCATATTGCGCACAGATGTCTCGACCTGTACAGACGCGAAATCCAGTGCAGGAAGCCCGACACAAGCCGGACATGCCCCTCCCTGTTCATAAGCTACGGCAAAATCCGCATGTACGAACGTCCCGGACGGAGCCACATGCAGCTTCGAGGCCTTGTTCAGCCATACATGACGATAGATGCCGGCACCCTCATAGAACCATCCTTCTTCAAAAGTGGCATCCACGCGCACACAGACCACATTCTCGCCTCCATAGTTCAGGTACTCGCTGATGTCATAGTCCTGAGAGGCATAGCCGCTCGGCTCATGACCGAGATAGAACCCGTTCACCCACACGCGGGCATCACGGAAGATTCCGTCGAACTGAAGCCAGATATGCCTGCCGTAATCTTCTTCCGGAATGGTGAATGTCTTACGGTACCAGCCCACGCTGGTATGAGGGTATCTGTAGCCGACGGTCTTGTATCCGTGACTGTGGCTCGCCTCTTCCGCATAAGGGAGATCAACCACCCAGTCATGGGGAAGATCTACACAAGCCCAGCCCGAAGCATCATACTTCGGTGCATAAGGCCCTTCATTATGGATTGAAGCAGCCTTTGTGTAGTAATTGAAATATTCGGTTCCGTGACCGAAATCCTTTGCCGGAGACGAGGCGTCGCCCAATGCAAATTTCCAGTCACAATCAAACAGGACATGCTCGCGCAGGGGCTGAGCATAGGACATGACAGCCGACATCATGGCAGCGGCTAAGATAACCAATGGCTTCTTCATACGATGATATATTTACCTCAAAGATAACCTTTAGCTTCAGAAAACAGCAATTTTGCCCGATGACGCAAAATATCCGTCATTTTACTACCATTCGGGATTTATTGTGACCTCATCCATATAAGATTTGGAATCCGTAGTGAACGCTATCTTCAGATGGCGGGCATCGCAGTCAAGACCGTCAAAAAGAACGAAGTCTATGAAGGCGTCATGCCGTGTGTCAGCGCAGCGCGGACTGTCCTTAATCTGCTCCAACGACCATTTTTCACCGTCCATGCTGCTGAAGAGGAAAAGCTTCGAAGGCGGCACGATGCCGTCCTTGCGGCAGTTCAGCATACGCACAAGCACTTCATTCACCACGGTCTTTCCCGGAAGATCGGTCACGACCTCATGAGTGCCGGCTCCATATTCACGCCACCGCGGGTCGGAAGCATCCTCGGTCGCCGCACCGCCGAACTTTCCGAGCATTGACGCCTCAGCCACCTTCCAGCCACGTTCTCCCCCGAGCCATCCCATATAATCCTTCCAAGCCTCGGCCGACCAGTGAGGCATTCCCAACTGATAAGGCGATGACGGATCTTCGAAGATTCCGCATATCATGAAGGATATTATCTTTTCAGCACCTCCCGCAGTCGCGGCTGCCTGCTGGGAGAGAAGGCGTGAATATGGCGCCGGAATAAGAGCGGAACTGCGGTCATTGGTGGCTTTTTCCCACGAGAAAGTCTCGCAGTTGGCCCACATCTCTATGTCTGTCTTGTCGTGGATGGCACGGAGCTTCTTCCAGTTGTCGCGGAGCCTTGTCAGAGGATACCTTTCGCGCACGCATCCCACCTCATCCTGATATGCGATTATATCCACCTCCAACCGGGCGATCTGCCGCTCATAGCGCGGATCCTCGAAATCAGAATTGAATATCCCGTACGGAGAGAGCATTATCTTCTTGCCCGGAGTCAGTTCGCGTGCCTTCGCGGTAAGGGCATTTGCAGCCTCGACGGAATAATCCGTCAGGACAGGGCCGAAGCAGTCCTCCACCGGGAGATACCAGCCGTACATGGCAGGATGGTCACCGTAAAGCCCGGCAAGCTCGGTCATCATATCTATCTGACGCGCCTTGATGGCAGGATCACGCAGATTGTCGTCCTGATCCACCGCCCAGCCAGTACTCATGAACACCTTCATCCCATGTTCGGCCGCAGCATCCATCACCGCGTCCACCGGACTCTTCCTCCATTCGGGATAATGCCATTTCATCAGCCTGGACGGATAATAAGCCTTCCTCTCATTTGCCACCGACATGAATATGAGATATTCCATGCCCATCTTCTTCATCTCGGCGATCTTCGTCTCCCACATCTGCGGATCGGTGTTGTCGATGTAAGGAGGGTTGGTATAGACATTGCGCACATCCTGATATGGAAGATTGATGAATGTCCCCGTGATCGGGAGCACCTCGGCCGCACAGTCATTCTCTGCAGTGCAGTCATACTCTGCAGTGTGGCTATTCTCTGCAGCCACATCCGTCTCATTGTTTTCAGAAGCCTTGCAGCCGGCAAGCATCGCCGCTGCCAGCGCCAGAACATATACAATCTTCATAAGGTCGATAAATTTTCCTCAAAGTTAAATTTTTCTACGGAAAATAATATAATCCCCCTTCTAATATCTACGTGCAAGCCAGAGTGAGAAAAATCTGTTGGGAATGAAATAAGCATCATCCATATATGTCACCGTCTCATCCTCAAGAGCCGACCCGACGCATGCCGGATCATCCTTCCATTTTCTCAAAGCCGCTATATGCTTTTTCCCTGAAGGAATCCTTTGCGAAAGCGCAAAAAATTCAAAGAGATGGGGTGATTCGGCTGGCACTCAAACATCTGACTATCAAGCAATAATCGAGTAGGAGGTAAACGAAAGTAATGGAGTTTATCTCCTACTTTCGTTTA
>CAYXMV010000105.1:0-7984 GCA_964466235.1 uncultured Muribaculaceae bacterium
TCCTTTTTTGTTATTTCTTATCTCATTTTGGCTCACGCCAATTCGGTACTATTTGCCTATTATGCGCCTTTTCGGCATATTTTTCCTCTTTTCCTCGTCAGATAGCACCGCTATCCTCCTCTGAAAACAGAAAAAATCTACTCGAAAATTCATCATAATATTTCAAATGATAAAATTTTAAACAGTTTCTTAAATTTCCTTCCGTCCATACGAAAGGCCAGAATATCAAAGACAAATTTAAGCAATTACTTCCATTAAACAAAAATCCGGGAATCTCTGACTTGTCTCAAAAAGTCATTTCCGACATGACAGGCCGCCTTGTCATCAGCCGACAGATTCCAATTCGTGTATTATCATCGAAGAGGCTTTTGAGACCCATTCCCGGAATTTCGGATCCGGTTTAAAGTCTTTGGCAAAATCGGTCAGAAGGGTCAGGTCGAATCTGTCTGCTGTGACGCCGGCTCCGGAACGCATGGCATCAAAGGCGTTGATCTCCTGCTCTATGTGGGACGGTACCATCAGGATGGGCTTGCCGAGCCACATCGCTTCACATACAGACTCGAAGCCTGCCGTGCTCGCATACGCCATGCATCCGGCCATCTGCCTGAGAAATTCCTTGTCATCAAGCTGATAGAAGGTCAGAGTATCGTCTATCTTTGTAACCTTTTCGGCCTCCCAGTTATCCCAGAAGAATCTCAGAGGGACATCCGGATGCATTTCATGCCATTCTTTCACATCTTTGGCAAAGCCGGAGTTGAGCATGTATCCGTGGATATAATCTCCCTGCGACGCCTCCATTCCGAGCACTTCCGCACGCAGAAGAGGAGGTACTACCACAATATCATGGTGAGGGTCGGAAGGCATCTCCCTGAACGAAAGGGCAAGATGCCTGACACATCCTATGGATGTAAGCTTAGTAAAGAAATCAAGGGCGGCACTGCCGGGATATTTCATATACGGCAGTCCGAAGTCCTTGTGCAGAAAGAGATACTGGTGTCCGATGCAAACCACCGGAACATCTATTCCATAGAAGAAAGAGGTCATGCCGAGCATGAGTTCGTAGAAGTTGACCACTACGTCCGCTCCCGACGACCGGATGACATCACGGAGCCTCTGCATGGAAGGGAAGAAGCGGTGCATCTCCATGCTGTTGAACATGACGGTCCGGACCATACTCGGACGACGGTTTTCCGCCGAAGGCATGAAGTTCATGCTTTCGAAATATTCCACTTCGGCATTGATTTCCTTTTCAAAGAATGCCGGTATCTTTCTCGAAGGGCTCTTGCCCACCATTACTTTTCCTACTATATGGCCTCTTTCACGCAGGAGGCGGGAGAGGGTTATGGCTTGGGTGAGATGGCCTCTGCCTTCACCCTGGACTATGAAGATGTATTTCATTTCTTTACGGTATCAGATGTCTCGACATGACAGTTTGAAGAAGATATTACAGATTCGGCATGGCAGTCCGGAGACGGTGCCAGAGGTTCTACATGGCAGTCCGAAGGACCGGCTCCGGATTCATTGTTACGATAATATATAATGGACCAGCGGCCGTCAAAGTCCTCCACAAGGGCGGAGAGGGTCTCGACCCAGTCACCGGAATTCAGATAACGGATTCCGTCGATCATCCTGTCCTCGGGACGATGGATATGTCCGCAGATGACACCCTGACAGCCCTTTTTACGGGCCATGTCCGTAAGCATCCTGTCGAAATCGGAAGTCTTGGCCACGGCCTTCTTGACCTTGTTCTTGATTTCCTGTGAAAACGAATAATAGGGCCTTCCCCTGACAGACTGCCATCGGTTATAGAGGACATTTATCTTCAGAAGAAGATTATAGAAGAAGTCACCTAACCGGGCCATCCAGCGCATTTCGGAGGTAATGCTGTCGAACACATCCCCGTGGGTCACGAAATATTGCTGCCCTCCGGTCTCGATGACCAGATCCTTGAGAATGTTCAGCGGCCCCATCTGCATGGGGATGATCTTGTCGAGAAAGTCGTCATGGTTGCCACGCAACATATATACGCATGTATTCTTCCTGTCGATCATCTTCAGGATGATGCGGAAGAAACGTGAGTGAACGGGCCCCCATGTTCCGTAATCGAGTTTCTGCAGCTGCCATCCGTCGATCGTATCTCCATTGAGAATAAGGCGTTCACAGTCGTTGCTGCTGAGGAAGTCGCACACCTCCTCTGTCTTTGAGTACTTCGACCCCATGTGAATATCCGAAAGGACTATCGTCCTGTACCTTTTTCTGACCTTGTCCATATAATAAAAAAAACAATACACTCTGCCGCCTCCCTGTGACTGCCTTCAGGTACTGCGGATCCGGCGGACGCCGGTTCAGAGTGTAAAGTTATAAATTATTCTCAGAATGCTATACCGAGCTTGAATCCGAGGTTGTTGAGCCCCTTGATGTCATAGCTGTCGTTACGGTTTGTAGCAAAGCTGTAGTATGCCGCGAGATGGAATCCGAAATCGTCCTTGTGGAACGGATACACCGTGAATCCGATTTCCGGCGAGATATAGAATCCCCAGTTGTCATGCCTGTTCACGAATGTTGACATATAAGTGCTCTGCGTAGAGTATTCGGTACCTATCTTCGCTTCTACGTATGGCTGGAAGATGTCCCTCATAAGCCTGAGTCTTACCGTGGCTCCGAAAGGAACCTGATAGATAGATCTGTCGAGGTCGGTGGTGAGGGCGGACTTGTCATCGAATGTATAGGTCTGCTTCGGAATGTATTCGTTGTTGGTGTTGAAGCTTGCGAAACCTCCGAAGGCCACCATAGGGCTGATGAAATAACCGCCTTCCATATATGCGCCATATCCCTGTGCTGTCTGGACGAAGTCATTGGCAACCGTGCCGTTGAACTGCCATCCTCCGTTTATGTAATGCCTCTTGCCCATCTGGGCGTCAGCCTCTCCCGCCATGAGCAGAAATGCTGTTAAAGCGGCTATCATGTATATGAACTTTTTCATATTGTATCTGATTTAATCGTTTAACTATCTTGAAGTTGTCGTTCTTGAAAGATATGGCGACTGGGCGAAGGCCTGATCGATCGACTCCTTCATTCTTGCGACATCATTCGCTATGGTCGATCCGGCAGGGCCGCCGATGTATGACGACCATACGATTTCAAGCGGTGTACCTTCCTTCTCCTCGCCTGTAAGGTCAACCATGTCTGCGAGAAGGGCATTGGTCGTGTAAGTATAGCTTACAGGGTAAGGATAGTACCATCCTGTCCAGTTGCCCCAATAGCCTGAAGGCCAGTATCCCGGATAGTCAAGCCACCAGTAAGGGTCGTTGTAGTACTGGACGAACCTCTCCGTCTTTACTATATAGGTGAGCTGGATTCCGAGGTCCGCATCCGGATTGGAAGGTGTATAGATGTAACCGAGCTTCTCCATATTTGTCCTGTACTGCTGGATGAGAGCGAGTGCGTTGTTCGATGACGAATACTGAGGCTTCTCGCTCTGACCGATCACAAGCACGCTGTCCGCGATGTCAAAGGTCTGGAACTGTGAGAAAGTCACATTCTTTGCAGGAGACGTATAGACAAGGTATTCCATGTCGCTGTCCTGCGGATATGGCTCCTTGTGGCATGCCACTGCCAGTAAAGCCAATGCTGAGAAAAATAAGATCTTCTTCATAATCTTTTATGTTTTATTATTTTACAATGAACTTCCCTCTATGACGTTGGAATTCTCGTATGGGACGATGTCACCCTGAATCCATACCGTGTTGGAATTGAAGTTAGGATAGATGGTGGCATTGGCGCTGTTCGTTCCTGGATACATATATATGTCCACCTGCGCATTGATGCCCACTCCCATCACATTCATAGAATAAGTTATGTTGCCGCGTTTGTCCTTGGTTATGCTCCTGTCGGTTATCATTCCGTCAACAGTAACTCCTCCGACTCCGTTAGGGCCTGATGCGAAGTTGCTTGGGGAGATCTGCACCACTGCCCTGTTGCCCTTTACGGACACGAAATTGGTAGTCGAATTGACGAATACAGTCGAGCCGTTCTTGAACATCACGCTGTTGGCCTCGAGGACAAAGTCCTGGTTCTTTATCGCAGCCGCAGCCTGTACGGAAGCGAGAGAATCAGCCAGAGCCCTGAGCTGGCGGTCATGCTCTGAGCGCGCCCTGAACTCAGCCATGTCATTCTGCCAGGCCTGATGCCTCTGCTCCCTCTTGGTGGCAGCATTGTTGCCATAGCCGCTTTGTGCGTTTATGTCGGGAGCCATCACTGAAAGCCCTGCGACAATGACCGTAAAGGTCAGTAAGATTCGTTTCATATATCACTAATTTTTAAAAATTCAAGACTACCTCAAGGCAAAGTACGGGCCATACTGATTTATCCGGATAATTTTCGTATATTTGAAAGTTTTACTGAAAACGGACTTTTATGGACAGGATAAACAGACTATTTCCACGATATGACGAGGCTGGCAAGGAGATGATTCTCAAAGCGTACAACATTGCAGATGAAGCGCTTAAGGATCACAGACGCAGCAACGGGGCGGCTTTCGTAGAGCATCCTGAGGCGGTGGCGAGGATTGCATGCGACGAGATAGGTCTGTCTGCGGAATGCATAGCTGCGGTATTCCTGCATGAAGCCGTCCGATTCTCCCCTGATACGGACATAACATCACATGGCTTCGGCAAGGACGTGCTCACCATCGTTGACGGACTCAACAAGATTTCCACGATCAAGCCGAAGGACACAAGGCTTGAGGCCGAGAACTACAAGAAGCTGATAGTTTCATATTCAAGGGATCCGCGCGTGACCGTCCTGAAGATAGCCGACAGGCTTGAGGTGATGCGTTCGCTCGAAATGTTCCCGAAGGTGTCGAGGGAAAGGAAAGTGCTCGAGACCATGATGCTTTACATCCCCCTCGCCCACCAGCTCGGACTATATAATATAAAGAGTGAACTTGAGGACATATATTTCCGCTACGCCGACCCTGAGCAGTACCGAGCAATAAACAACAAGCTCAAGAGCACGGAAGGAGACAGACAGAAGCTCATGACACAGTTCATAGAGCCGCTGAAGCAGAAACTCTCCGACGAAGGGATCAGCTATAAGCTGAAGGTCAGGACAAAGACTGCGCTTTCCATCTATAAGAAGATGCAGAAGCAGAAGGTGCCTTTCGAAGGGGTCTTCGATGTTTTCGCCATCCGCTTCATCATCGACTGCGAGGAGGACAGGGCTGTGGAACATGCCCTGTGCTGGAAGGTGTTCTCATACGTGACTGAGGAATATGAATCGGATACAAAGCGCCTGCGCGACTGGATTTCCAACCCTAAGCCTAACGGCTACGAATCGCTGCACATCACGGTGAAGAACAGGGAAGGCAGTTACCTCGAAGTCCAGATCAGGACGAAGAGAATGGACGATATGGCTGAAAGCGGACTTGCATCACACTGGTCATACAAGGGAATCAGGCATGAGGCCACTCTTGACAAATGGCTCACGGCCGTAAGAAGGGCCCTTGAGAATCCTTTAGGCTCGGAAGGCGACCCGATGGCTTCGTATTATGAGGATGAGGTACATGACATTCCTACAAAGGAAGTGTTTGTGTTCACGCCTTCGGGAGAACTCAGGAAACTTCCCGCAGGAGCTACCGTACTTGATTTCGCGTTCGACATCCACACCAACCTCGGCGTAAGGTGCACAGGAGGCAAGATCAACGGCAAGGCCGTGAGGATCAACGAGAAACTGAGCACGGGAGACATCGTGGAGATAATGTCCGGCAAGAACCAGAAGCCGTCATCCGACTGGCTCAACATAGTGGTGACGAACAAGGCCCGCAACAAGATAAGACAGAAGTTAGGCGAGGCGGAACTGAAGAAGGCTGCCGACGGCAAGGAACTTCTCGGAAGAAGGCTAAAGAACTGGAAGATGGAGCTCGACGACAAGACTCTTGCAGGCCTGCTCAAGAAACTTCAGTTCAAGACTGTCAATGCATTTTATGCCGCTATCGGAGAGGGCACTCTCGACGTGGCGGAGGTGAAGAACATGCTGACCGCATCCGATGAGGCCGCCGCGCCCGAAACCGAGAAAAAGACGACCGGCAGGCCTGGCGTGACCGAGAGCAGAGGAAGCGATGACATACTTGTCATCGATGCCAGGAATGTCCGGGGAATCGACTACCGTATGGCAAAGTGCTGCAATCCTGTGTTCGGCGACGATGTGTTCGGATTCGTGACAAGGACCGAGGGCATCAAGATCCACAGGATGTCATGCCCTAATGCCTCACGACTGATAGATATGTATCCGTACAGGATCCAGAAGGTGAAATGGAGCGACACTCCGAGCAGCGGCAACTTCCAGACGGGTCTGCGCGTGACAGCAGCCCTCGACCCTTCCGTGATAAACGAGATCATGGATATAGTAAATTCGTTCAGGGCATCGCTCAGGATGTTCAATGTCACTGAGAACGAACGTCAGGGCACATACGAAATCACGATGAAGATAGCCGTGCCGAGCAATTTAGAGCTGGACAAAGTCACTTCGCTTGTCCGTAACCTGAAGAATGTAATAAAAATCAACAGGATATGATTGATATTGAGGAAAGGGTCGCAAAGGCCAGAAGGCTTTTCAAGGAAGGGGGCTACAACTGCTGTCAGGCTGTAGTGCTTGCATACTGCGATGTGTTCGGCCTTGACGAAGGGCTTGCAGCATCGCTGAGTTCCGGATTCGGAGGCGGGATGGGACGCATGCGCGAGGTATGCGGAAGCGTAAGCGGCATGGTGTTCCTGAGCGGTCTGATCAGTCCGGCAGACAACCCGTCCGACAAGGGCGGAAGGACGGCAAACTATGCGTTGGTGCAGGAAATGGCCGGAAAATTCAAGGAAATCAACGGATCGGTCGTCTGCAAGGAACTTCTCGGGCTTGTGCCTATGGGAAGCGGTGCAGATACGGTCAAAGAATCACCTGTACCTTCCGACAGGACAGCCGACTACTATAAGAAGCGCCCTTGCGAAGAGCTTGTGGGAATTTCTGCAAGGATTGTGGGGGAAAAGATTCTCGGCATCACCAAGAATGTCAAATAATCACTATATTTGCACTGCAAATTTTCTAAAGATGGACTACCAGCACGCACACAAAGCACATCCATGGCATGGAATAAGCCTCGGAAACGATGTCCCGGATCAGGTCAGGGCATTCATTGAGATCGTGCCTACCGACACGGTAAAATACGAAGTTGACAAGGAGTCTGGCTATCTTTCGCTTGACCGTCCTCAGAAATTCTCCAACATAGTACCATCCCTGTACGGTTTCCTGCCACGAACATACTGCGGTCCAAAGATGGCCGAACTCACCAACAAGGCTCTCGTGCGTTTCGACGTCGAAGGTGACGGCGACCCTCTCGACATCTGCGTCCTGACGGAAAAGGACGTGACCCACGGCGACGTCATCGTGAACGCCCGCCCCATCGGGGGTCTCCGGCTTCTCGACCACAACCAGGCAGACGACAAGATAATCGCAGTCCTGAAGAGCGACGCCGTCTATGGGATGATGACCGATATAGAACAGGTTCCGGCAGACATCATCCGTCGTCTCATCCACTATTTCAGCACCTACAAGGACATACCCGGCGAGCACACAAGCCGAATGCAGTTCATCAGCATATACGGCCCGGACGTAGCCAAGGACGTCATCCTCCGCTCAATGGAAGATTATCAGGATCTTATCTCAGAGAAATAAAAAAATCTCCGGCCCGAGGGTCGGAGATTTCTTTTCATATCAGGCAGGATTACTCTGCCTTGCCGTTTGAGCCGAGTACATTCACGATCTTGTGGATGTAGAGCTTCTTCATGTTGTCACGAGCAGGACCAAGATACTTACGTGGGTCGAACTCTGCAGGCTTGTTTGCAAATACCTCGCGGATAGCAGCTGTCATTGCGAGACGTGAGTCAGAGTCGATGTTGATCTTACATACTGCAGACTCAGCAGCCTTGCGGAGCCA
>CAYXMV010000106.1:0-7941 GCA_964466235.1 uncultured Muribaculaceae bacterium
CGTGGCTGAGGCAAAGTCCATAATCAGCAAGCTGTCCCTCACGTCCGTTGCTGACGGTTACAAGGCCGTGATTTTCTATCTTCCGGAGAAGATGAATCAGGAAACAGCCAACAGGCTGCTTAAGATGGTGGAGGAACCGCCTGAAAAGACGGTGTTCATCTTCATTACACATGCACCGGAGAAGGTGCTCCAGACCATATTCTCGCGTTGTCAGAGCATTCGTGTGCTCCCTTTGACCAAGGAGGAGGCTGAGGCGGTGAAGGCTCTTGATCCTTTTGATGACAGGGAGGAATACAATCAGTTCATGGAACTGTTTGCCGATCTTATGAATGCAGTGACGGGACGTGACCTGATGGCTGCGCTTGAATGCGGCGAGATGATGGCCGGTCTCGAGTCACGCGAAAAACAGAAAGCTTTTTGTACCTTTGCAAGCGATTGCATAAGAAAGATATTTATGATTCAGCAGAATATGCCGCAGATCGCCGGAGTGTCTGAGCAGGAGAAGGACTTCTATGACAGGATGGCCGGAAGCGTCGGCAAAGGTTTCTGCACGAAATCGATAACCAATATAGAGAAGGTCGTTGCGATGATCGACAGGAACGTGAGTTCCAAGATCCTCTTCTGCGATCTTGTCAACAGGATCTTTTTAAGTATATGACAGAATCTAAACGATATGACTGCTCGAGAGGATGCGTTGTAGAGCATGCCGAGTCTGGCGAGGTGGAGTGTACCTATCGCCAGGGCTGCTGCAAGCTTGAGGTATATAACTGGCTGCAGGGTGTGAGCCAGGAGCAGTACAAGGATTTGTTTGAAGTCCGTTTCAAGAATACCCGCAAGGCCATTTACCGTAATGGTTCGGGACAGAGCATAAAGACAGGCGACATGGTGATAGTCGAGGCGGCAAACGGCCACGACCTCGGTATCGTCACCCTTGAGGGACCGATCGTTGCCCGTCAGATGAAGTGCAGGAGGATAGATCCTGAGACATTCGAGTTCAAGAGGATATATCGCAAGGCTAAGCTTTTCGATATCGAGAGATGGCAGGAGGCGATAGCGCGGGAGCATGAGACGATGATACGTTCGCGTCAGATAGCTGCCGAACTCGGTCTTGATATGAAGATAGGAGATGTTGAGTTCCAGGGCGACGGCACTAAGGCCATATTCTATTATATTGCAGACGGTCGTGTGGATTTCCGCCAGCTGATCAAGGTGTTTGCCGAGGAGTTCCGCATCAGGATAGAGATGAAGCAGATCGGTGCCCGCCAGGAGGCCGGTCTCATCGGCGGGCTCGGAGTATGCGGCCGTGAACTTTGCTGCTCGAACTATATCTCCAGTTTCCAGTCCATCACCACTTCAGCTGCCCGCATCCAGGATCTTTCGCTAAATCCACAGAAGCTTGCCGGTCAGTGCGGTAAGCTGAAATGCTGTCTGAATTATGAAACTGCGGCATATATCGATGCGCAGTCCCGCATCCCTAAGGTGAACAATCCTCTTGAGTTCGAGGACGGTCTCGCATATCTGATGAAGACCGATATTCTCAGGGAAATCATGTATTTCTCATACGACCCTCAGTCTCTTGCCAACCTCTATCCTCTTTATGCTGAGGATGTATGGGACATCATAAGGATGAACCGTAACGGCGAGAGACCGGCTTCCCTCAAGGATGATTCCGTTCCGGCTGCACCAGAGTTCGTTACCGCTGTGGGTGATGATGCAATCAACCGTTTCGACGAGGCCCGCAAACGCAAGAAGAAAAAGAAATCAGGCTCAAAAAAGCAGTCTGCTGCTCCACGGCAGGAGGCTCCGGACAATCAGCCTAAGCAGCAGAACAGAAACCGTAACAAAGGGCATAGAAGAGACAACCGTCCGCGCAAGGAGGATAGCAATGGGTAAGGACAAGCTTAGAAAATTCCGTGAAAACGAAACCTTCAGATGTCTGGTCCAGCCTGCCACTTCCGAGGTCCTCGGTTGCGATCATCCGTTGAAGGGACATTGGGGACGTGATTTCTTCGGTAACGATAACCCTATCGTCTTAGAGCTCGGCTGCGGCAAAGGTGACTACACTGTCGATCTTGCCGAAAGAAATCCTTCATGTAACTATATAGGCGTTGACATAAAGGGAGCGCGTCTTTGGAAAGGAGCGAAATATGCTGAAGAACACGGACTTAAGAATGTGGGCTTCCTACGCACACGTATCGAATTCATCGAGTCTCTGTTTGCTCCGGGCGAAGTGTCCGAGATATGGATTACGTTTGCCGACCCTCAGATAGGCCGTGAAAAGAAACGTCTGACAGCTCCGCTGTTCATGAACCGCTACCGCAATTTCCTGCGTGAAGGCGGTATCATCCACCTCAAGACCGACAGCCGTTATCTTCATGAATATTCTTTAGCGATGGCCCGGCAGAACGGTCTCAGGATACTTGCTGCGGCGACTGACATCTATGGCGCTGACCGCGAAAGGCTTTACGAAAGCGACCTTTCGTCGGTGTGCGGCCCGGCTGCAGTGGATGCATTGTTTGAAGTCCAGACCTTCTATGAGTCCCAGTATCTGGCTCAGGGTTTCCCGATCACATATCTTTCTTTCCTTGCCGACCACGACGATGACTATATAAGTCCCGAATGGTCAGAGGATCAATGGAAAGACGAAGGTCATCATTTCGTCATCCCGTCCGGCCTCCCGGTTGCAAGTAAGTTCTATCCTGAGGGTTAAGACTTAGATACGTTCCATTTCGCGGCGCATATCCTTCTCCTTGATGGATGCGCGCTTGTCGTATTCCTTCTTGCCTCGTGCAAGTGCTATGAGCAGCTTTGCATAGCCGTTGTCCGCGATGAAAAGCTTCACTCCGACTATGGTCAGACCTTTTTCCTTGACTGCACGCTGCAGCCTGTTCAGTTCCTTACGGTTCAGAAGAAGCTTGCGGTCGCGGCGCGGGTCGTGCTTCCCCCAGCTTCCCCACCAGTATTCCGCCACGTGCATGTTCTTGACATACAGCTCGTTGCCGTTGAAATAACAGAAAGTGTCCACCAATGAGGCCTTTCCCGCCCTGATGGACTTGATCTCAGTACCGGTCAGCACTATTCCCGCCTGAAAGGTCTCGATGAACTCATAGTCAAACGAAGCCCTCCTGTTCTTTATCTCTATATTGCTTTTTGCTTTCGGCATAATCAAATCTCAAAAAAATCCAATAAAATACTTTCTATCTCTCTTATAGGAGCGTCTTTCTCATTCTCCATATATATGGTTTCAATCCTTCGTTTCTGTGCTTCAGGCAGCTTTGAAATATCCAGCATCATACCCTGGTTCAGATCATTAGGCTCAAACTTCTGCAATCCCTTGCCATATTCCCTGCTATTGTCTGTGAAGATCTTTCGTGCAATGTCTGTCTGAAGATATGCAAACAAAAGATCATCAGAGACATCATTATACAGATTTCGCTGAGGATATACACAATGGAATGTGGTGAGATTGGATATCCCGGCCTTATTTCTGACAAATCTGATACCTGTCCTGTTGAATACCGAGACCCATATAGGTGAAGGAGGGCGGTTTTCCAATGAATACCACGGATTCCTGTTTGATGTAAGATATTTTTTGTCTATCCCTTCTTCAATACCTTTGGCGAGGTAATCTGATATCTGCTTATCATCTGAACCGACGGCATTCAGCAGAAATACTTTCTTGTCCGACCTCTTGAGTTCTTCGAAATCCTCTGATGTAAAGACGTTTGTCTTTACATCAGTACATCTGCTTATACAAGGCAGAAGGTGTTTTTCCTCAAGGCCATAGCTCCTGGCCTTGGACAGGTTGAACACGAAATAGTCATTGGCTCCTGTTGCTATTCCACGCATTATTCTGGCAAATGATGAGAAAGGGACCAGGTCCCTGAAGCGTGAGGAGGTATTTTCCTGATAGTATGTCTTCCACTTGATATATGGATCCAATTCGGAGAATCTATATTCTCTGGAAATAATCCCGTCAACATTTCTACCACTCATCAAGCCGGCGAGCTTTCCTATATCCTCACCGTTCCTGAGACATGTAAAGCGGACATTCGGATTGTCATCTGTGTTTTCGCACAAGATAAGACAGGAAGTGGTTATCGCATCATCAAACAGATTCTCTTCGAAATCAAATACAATGATATGGCGAAGAGTCCTGGTCTTAAGCAGATGTGCCTTTACCAATGTACCATAATCTGAATTCATGAATTCAGACGGAACGATATAAATGCATCTCCCTCCGGTTTTCAACTGATGGATGGACTTCAGCAGGAACAATGTATAGAGGTTGGTGAATCCGTTCAGACGGCATGATAAACGAGTCTCGATTTCATTTATCACTCCTTTGTTGTCGTAATCGTGGAACTTGAAATATGGCGGATTGCAGATGATTCCGTCATATCTGTTATTCCAGTCATTATACATATAATCCTGAAAGAGAAGATTAACCTGGGAACCGTAGAGCCTTTTAGCTTCGTTGAATATCCGTTCATCTATATCGAATCCTTTTATTTCCAGACCTTTCTTTTTTTTCTGAAGGAATCTTGTGAAAATTCCCAACCCGAAGGCCGGCTCCAGAACCGATACCAGATCCTCCTTCTTCACAAGCCAGTCTGTCATGACATCAGCCAGAGCGGGCGGAGTAAAGAATTGGGCATAGCGTTTCCTATGCTCAAGAGTAGTCGAGCATATATAAGACGCTTCTATGGAACCTGTCTTTGTCATCAGAAATCACCTTCTATATTGAGAATCTTCTTCAAATTAGCAATGTCAAGATATGCTGTTCCTCCATCAAATGTAACATAGAAGAGCAGTCGCCCGCGGTCCATTTCCTTTCTGACACTTCTGTGATCCGGTTCGTCTATTTTATATGCTACTTCTACACCTGACTTTGACCTGATCTTTACAGTAGCCTTATTCTGATTCTTGGAATCACTTTCAACCGAATAGACAAGACCTTCATTGTCAGGATCTGATATGATGTCAAGTATGTTCTTGAAAGAGATTCCATAAACTTTGTCAAAAAATACCTGAAAGTAGAAATGGGGTACATTATATGTCTCTATCCACTTATATACAACTTTTATGTCTTCTACCTTCGGTGTTATTGAAAGATAATCCCTTTTCTGAATTTCTTTCAGACATGCCTTCAGGTCCTTCAACATGTCGTTCAACATTACCAATCGGTCAGAAGAGCGCCAGCCGGGAACCTTAAAATCTGTAACATTCAATGACTCTATTGTCAATCCCTCAAGCAAATCCTTGTATTTGACCCTAAATGGGTGGGACAGTTCGTCAGAAAAACTATCCAATATGTCAGATCTTAACGCCATTGCACGGGCCGTAAAGTGATCGACACGTTTTTGCATGGTATCTTCGTAGTGATTTATCAGAAAAGCACTTGACCGGACTTCTATGCCTGCTATAGCCTTTTTTACATAGTCGTCTATCAGTGCGTGGTCTATATGGCTTATATCAGATCCCAACTTCTTGTCATAGTCTGATTTTCTGAAAATCAGCAGATCGGGACGCTTGCCGATAGTGTCCAATTCATTCTGGAACTCCTGAAAGAAAGCTTCGAAGCCGGGTTCTCCTGCCACTATGGAATCAGACTTGCCATATTTCACTGCCACGTAATTATCTGAAGTGCTGTTAATAGCTCTTGTCAGAAGATTTTCAGCCCAGTCACCCTGTTCCTTGTTAGTTATGAAATTTGAACTTGCCTGAGTGGGAATACGCGCGACGTCCCTCGGCAGCGAAAAATCGACCAATGTGGCAGGAACTCCTTTTGCCAGTTCCCTTATCTCTTCAAAGTATGTCATATCAACCCTACAAATTCTATTATTCCGCAAATTTAAAAGAATATTTCGATACTTTGAATATCTTTGTACTGCTATGTCAAAGAAACAATTCACTCCGATACCGCCGATGGCGGAACTGCCTCCTGCTGAAGATATAAATGTTGCGGAAGTCCTCGACAAATATCTTACGGGGGAGATTGACCTTATATGTGTGCTGGGGCCTACTGCTTCCGGCAAGACTAAATATGCCGTGAGGCTGGCGCGTGAGATTGACAGGCTGCGCGGATGCAGGGGCGCCGAGATCATATCCGCTGATTCGAGGCAGGTGTATCGGGGAATGGACATCGGTACGGGCAAGGATCTCGGTGAATATGAGGAGATACCTTATCATCTGATGGATATTGTAGATGCAGGAACCAGATATAACATCTTCGAGTATCAGAGGGATTTCGAAAAGGCCTATCGGGATATAGTAGAGAGGGGAGGCGTCCCCATTCTTTGCGGCGGCAGCGGCCTCTATGTCGAGGCGGCCACATGCGGATATTCCCTTCCTGAGGTGCCGCCGGATCCTGTTCTCCGTGAGCAGCTTGAGAAAAAGACCGACGAGGAACTGATAGCTCAGCTCGCTTCCCTCAAGCCTCTTCACAACACTACCGACCATGATACCCGCAAGCGCCTTATCCGCGCGCTTGAGATTGCCATCTATGAAGCCGGGCATCCGGTGGAAAGGACATCTTTCCTTCCGAAGAACACTTATTATATAGGTACTCTCGTGAGCCGTGAGGAGAGGAATGCCAGGATTGACCGCAGGCTGGACGCACGCCTGGAGGAAGGCATGGTGGAGGAAATCCGCAGTCTGCTGGATGGTACTCATCCGGCGATGCGAAGTAAAGTCGCCACGCGGGTGAAGGGTAATGGCGATGCCGGAAGACCGGTCACTGCGGACGACCTTATATATTATGGCCTGGAATATAAGTTTGTTACCTTATATATAATAGGTGAACTCACATTTGACGAGATGCGTACCCGGCTTGCGACTGCCATCCATCAGTTCGCTAAGCGCCAGATGACCTGGTTCCGCGGGATGGAACGCAAAGGAATCCGCATACACTGGACGGAAGTGTGATTGTGAAACAGAAAAGGAAGCCGGCCGGCTTCCTTTTCTGTTTCTATAAGCTGAATGCCTCGCGGATCATGTCAACCGAATCGAGGATCTCCCATCCGAAGAACTGGACGAGTTCCTGAACGTACTTGCCGTCACGTCTGACGGTCACCGATGCCTTGTATGGGTCGCGGCCCACATGGCCGTATGAGGCTGTTGGCTCATAGATCGGCTTTTTGAGGCCGAACTTCTCGATGATCTTTGCAGGACGGAGGTCAAAGATCTCATTGATCTTCTCTGCGATGCATGCGTCGCTCAGACCCTCTGCTGCAGTTCCGTAAGTGTTCACGAAGATGCTGAGCGGACGTGCCACGCCGATGGCGTATGACACCTGCACGAGCATTTCACGCGCAACTCCGGCAGCCACCATGTTCTTTGCGATGTAGCGTGCAGCGTAGGCAGCCGAACGGTCAACCTTTGACGGGTCTTTGCCTGAGAAGGCTCCACCGCCGTGTGCGCCCTTTCCGCCGTATGTGTCAACGATGATCTTGCGACCGGTGAGACCTGTGTCGCCGTGAGGACCTCCGATCACGAACTTGCCTGTAGGGTTCACGTGGAGGATGTAGTCGCCCTTGAAGAGGGCTGCAGTCTCGGGCGCGAGGGTCTCGATGAGCATAGGGAGGAGGATGTTCTGCACGTCCTCACGGATCTTTGCCTGCATGGCCTCGTCAACCCTCTTCTGACCGTACTGAGCGCATCCGTCTGCATAGCTCATGTTGCCGAGGGAAGCAGGTGTGAATTCGTCATGCTGTGTGGAAATCACGATTGTATGCACGCGGACAGGCTGGTTTGTCTCGCCGTCATATTCAATGGTGAACTGGGACTTTGAGTCCGGACGGAGATACGGCATGAGCTCCGGCTGCTGCTTGCGGATCTTTGCAAGCATGAGGAGGGCCTGATGCGAAAGTGCGAGCGGGAGAGGCATGTACTCCTCTGTGTCGCAGCATGCGTAGCCGAACATCATTCCCTGGTCGCCGG
>CAYXMV010000107.1:0-7709 GCA_964466235.1 uncultured Muribaculaceae bacterium
GTTAAGTCTAAAATTTAACTTAACAACCTGTCCAGCTTCTGGGGACCATTATATTGAAGTATTTGGTATAAACGACAAAAATAAGTTGATCAATTTGTCAAATTCAGGTTTAAAGATATTATCGTTCCTTGTTGATACGATAAAGGATTTTGGTGAACATTTAGACTTGTCGATGTCTCAAAACCAGTTGATGAGAAATTTCTTAGATAAAAAGAAGATAGTCGTTTATATAGATGATTTAGACCGTGGTTGGGAAGGACGAAAAGAAGATGTAATTAGGATTTCGACTTTGTTGACTGCGATAAGGGATCTTTCAAGTGAGAACACAGGCTTGCTGTTCAAGATAACCTTGAGAGCAGATGTGTATTATCTTGTTAGAACAGCCGATGAATCAACAGATAAAATAGAAGGATCTGTTGTTTGGTGCAAGTGGACAAATCATGAAATTTTGGCAATGTTGGTGAAGAGGATTTTAACATACTTTAAACAAGATGCGGATACGGAACTTTTAATAAAATCTAAACAGTTTCATCTAAGTATATATCTAGATCCTATATTTGAACGAAAGTTTGAAGGAAGAGGTAAGTGGAGAGATACTTATACTTATAAGGTGTTAATGTCTTTGATAAGCAAACGACCTCGGGATTTGGTTAAAATTTGTGCGTTGGCGGCTCAACAGGCAAAATTGACTAATTCAAGTAAGATTAAGACAGAGCATTTGCAAATGATCTTCGAGGAGTATTCACAAGGACGTATTCAAGACACAATAAATGAATATAAGTCTGAATTGCCAGATATAGAATACTTGCTACTGGGGATGAAGCCATCCCATAAAGAGAAAAAGGATGATAAAGGATTTGTTTATACGACATCAGAGTTAAAGCGAAAGTTGACGAACTTGCAAGAAAATCATAGATTCACTTTTAAAAATGGTAAGATTGCTACACCGGCAACCTTGATGCAATTTTTGTATAAGATCAACTTTATAACCGCTCGTAAAGAAGTTGATTCAGATGTTATTCAGAGAGTCTATTTTGAAGAGAACCGTTATTTGTCATCTAATTTTGTTGATTACGGATACGATTGGGAAGTTCATCCGGCGTTTCGTTGGGCGCTTCAACCGGATAATCCTCAGAATATATTTGATAAACTTTCGAATTACGACGAAGGATGAGTTTATTCAACTTTCAGTCATGGCATGAACCAAGTGCAGAAACATAGCGAAACTGCTCGTGATACCCAGAAAAAAGATGGTATCGCGAGCAGTTTCGCTATTAAAATGCACCAGATATCTGCGCCGGAAACGCAGACTGGAGCTGTTTAGTCAACGAATACGTTCCAGCCGAATATGTCTTCGATCTCGCCGCGCTGGAGGCCCTTGATGTAGTTGTAGAGCTTGAGGGACTTCGGACCGCACTGTCCGTCACCGTAGAGATAAACGGTTTCCTCATCAGACTCAAGGAAAGGCTTGTCAACAAGCTTGTGGACCGGAGTGATCACTACGGCCGTTCCGCATTCACCGACTTCCTCGAATGTAGAGAGCTCGTCAACATGTACCGGCCTTCTCTCGACTTCCATTCCGAGGTGAGCCGCCACTGTCTCGAGTGACATGTTGGTGATGGAAGGAAGGATTGATCCTGACTTAGGAGTGATGTAGCTGTTGCCTTTGATTGCGAAGAAGTTGGAAGAGTTGAACTCGTCGATATGGGTCTTTGTGGCAGGATCGAGATAGAGGACTGCCTTGTAGCCCTGCTCATGTGCGAGGTTGAGTGAACAGAGTGAGCATGCATAGTTGCCTCCGACCTTGAATGATCCTGAACCGTTAGGCGCAGCCCTGTCATAGTTTCTTGCGATAACCACATCCACAGCGTCAAGGGCGCCGCCTACATACGCGCCTACAGGCGAGCAGAGCATGATGAATGTACTTTCCTTAGAGGACTGCACACCGAGCTGTGGGTTGGTTCCGATAAGTGTAGGGCGAAGGTAGAGTGAGGCGCCAGATTCCTCGTATGGCGGGAGATAGTCGATGTTCTCAAGGACACATCTCTTGCACATCTCTACGAACATTTCAACTGAAGGGGCCTCGATTCCGAGATATTTCGCCGATCTCTGAAGTCTCTTTGCGTTCTCTTCAGGCCTGAAGAGGCGGATCCTGCCGTCTTTGCCGCGGAAGGCCTTGAGGCCCTCGAAACACTCGATGGCATAGTGAAGTGCACCTGCGAAGGCGCTGAGTTTCAGATAGTCGTCGGTCAGACTCTCTACAGGAGTCCAAGCACCGTTCCTGAATGTAGTGCTGAGAATAGTGTTTGTCTTAGTGTAGGAGAATGTCAATGCGCTCCAGTTGATGTCAGTCATGTCTTATCAGATTAATATTTCAAACAATTGGTTGTTTTCGTTAATGTATTCGTAAGATATTCCGTGGGCGTTGAGCCTGTCCATGAAAGGTCCGAAGTCCTCTTTTGCAGCGAGTTCGATACCGATCAGCGCGGGACCGAAGTTCTTGTTGGTCTTGCGGATGTACTGGATGTGGACAAGGTCATCAGTAGGTCCTATGACATCACGGATGAACGAGAGTATCGCTCCTGATTTCTGAGGGAAGTTCACGATGAAATAGTGCTTCAGACCTTCGTAGAGAAGTGATTTCTCGCGGATTTCCTCCATGCGGGTTATATCGTTGTTGCTGCCGCTGACAACGCATGCGACTCTCTTTCCCTTGATCTCTTCCCGGTAGAACTTCAGGGCTGCCACGGCAAGTGCTCCCGCAGGCTCCACTACGATGGCGCTCTTGTTGTACATGTGGATGATGGTCGTGCAGACCGCTCCCTCGGGAACCACGACTATGTCGTCAAGTACCTGACGGCATACTTCGTATGTATGGGTGCCGGCCTTCTGTACGGCTGCTCCGTCAACAAACTTGTCGATGTGCTCGAGCTTTACAGGACCTCCGTTCTCTATGGCGGCCTTCATGCAAGGTGCTCCGCCGGGCTCGACTCCGATGATCTTTGTCGAAGGTGACATCCGGCTTACATACGCTCCGAGCCCTGATGCAAGTCCGCCTCCTCCGATCGGTACGAAGATATAATCGAGGGGTTCCTTCGTCTGGTTGAGGATCTCGCGTCCGATCGTTCCCTGACCTTCCATCACCTTAGGATCGTCGAAAGGAGGAATGAATGTCTTGGCATGAGACTGTGCATATTCTATCGCAGCTGAATTGGCAGCATCGAAGGTATCTCCTGTAAGAATGATTTCAATGAACTCCTTACCGAACATCCTGACCTGCTCGATCTTCTGCTTCGGCGTAGTCACAGGCATGAAGATGGAACCCATGATCTTGAGCTTGCTGCATGAGAAAGCCACTCCCTGTGCATGGTTTCCGGCGCTTGCGCAGACTATTCCGTTCCTTACAAGCTCTGGATCGATTGTCCTGATCTTGTTGTATGCTCCTCTGATCTTATATGATCTCACCATCTGAAGATCCTCTCTCTTGAGATAGACCTCGGCTTCATATATGTCTGAAAGGTTGGCGTTCCTCTGGAACGGTGTCGCATCGAGGATTTCGTCAAGTACCTGTGCGGCCTTCTCGATGGCCTCGACGGTAGGGAAGTACTTTGTTTCGCTCATTGTATTATAGATTAAAATCAGATATTGATTTCGTGGTCAAAATTATAACTAATATTGCGGATTTCCTAATAAATTTTAGGAATTTACCCTTTTAGTCCAACATTATCAACGCAATGGAACTATGGCTGAATTCTAAACGGACCCTGTCTGCGGAAGCCCTGTTGAGAGTCGCTTTCCACCAGTTGTCGAACACTACATCATCCAATGGCCATTCGAGCCCTTCGGAATGTATCCTCAGACTGTTGTCGGGGCTGAATATGGAAACTCTGCGGCCTGTGCCGCAGTCCATCCCGAAGGTGTCGGTGACTGCGAATATGGTGGCATGGTCGGTGACCATCTCCACCTCTATCTCCATCCCCGCAAGGTCATAACTTCGTGCATACTCCATGAGAAGCGAGATGTTCCCTATGGTATGGTCCTCCCTTTCTCCGGTAGCACCTATTATATATATATGTCCGATGTCACTTATGTTCTCCATGACCCATCTGAAGGCCTTGGTCTGGTCGTTGTGCTCCTGTTCATCCACCTGGACGATTATGTCCCCGTACCTTTTCTTCATCGTGCCGGACAGGGAATCCATGTCGCCTATCACGAGGTCAGGCAGGCGGTCAGAGCCGAATATGGCCTTGCTGTTCCTCATAAATTTCCGCAATGCCCCGTCGCAACATACTATAAAGTCCGCATTACGGATGAGATAACGGGGAAATTCGCTTTTGGGAAATGCGCCGTCGCAGATTATGACTACATTCTTACGCATGTCTGCCTGTTATATGAGATGAGGTTCCCGGGGTCGTGCCGTAAGATTGAGGTTCGCGGAATCCGATGAGGAAATCCTTCACCGCCATCCTCTTCTTGCCGGCAAGCTGGAGCTCGGTAACAGAAATTGCACCGTCTGCCGTAGCTATGGCAAGGAATGTCTTTCCGTCAGAAATCACGGTACCCGGTGCCGCCGAGCCGAGACCACAGAGGCTGAGCACCTCCTCGAACTCAGGGCCTGTTATCTTCTTGGCCTTGTAAATCTTCATCTGGAGGGTCTTGTCATCCTTGACAAGTTCTGTGAATGCCGCAGGATATGGACTCAGACCTCTGATGAGGTTATAGACATGCTTTGTCTTACCGTTCCAGTCGATATGACAGAGTTCACGGGTGAGCTTAGGCGCAGGGCGGAGGATCTCCGAGCCCTGTATGAAACTGTTCTGGATACGCAGATCGACATTGTTCTCAATTATCGCATCCACTGTCTGTACGACTAAGTCGGAACCGATGGCCATGAGCTTGTCATGCACTTCGCCTACGGTCTCGTCCGGACCGATGAGGCACTGTTCGCGGAACATTATCTTTCCTGTGTCCATTCCGTCGTCGATCATGAAGGTCGTGACCCCCGTAGCCTTATCGCCGTTGATGACGGCCCAGTTGATAGGTGCCGCACCCCTGTACTGAGGAAGAAGGGCTGCATGGAGGTTGAATGTGCCGAGCTTAGGAATCTCCCACACCACCTTAGGCAGCATGCGGAAAGCAACCACCACGAAGATGTCTGCCTTCCATGCCTTAAGTGCCTCAAGGAATTCCGGATCCTTGAGCGAAACCGGCTGAAGAACCGGCAGACCGTGCTCCACGGCATATTTCTTTACTGCGCTTTCGTTTATCTTGAGCCCACGTCCGCTTGCCTTGTCTGCCACGGTCACCACTCCTACCACCTCATGTCCGCTGCGGATGAGTGCGTCGAGAGGAGCTACGGCAAACTCTGGCGTACCCATATACACTATACGTGTCTTTTTGAATATTCCCATTATCTTGGCTTTGATCTTTCTTAAATTGTTCTTTATGAAATCCATGTTGAGGACCGACGAATCATTGATGGCGCTCCATGTCAGCAGGAGACCCATCACGAAAAGCACATAACTCGACATGAATACACCGTTGAATGCATCTATGGCACCGTCCTTGGCGAGTTTCTGTCCCGTGATGTCAACCACGTAATAGGCCACGAAGAAGAGTACGGATATGATGGCCGGTGTTCCGAGTCCTCCCTTCCTGATAAGGGCACCGAGAGGCGCTCCGATGAAGAAGAATATCAGGCAGGCTAAGGACAGGGCGAATTTCTTGAATATCTCGATGTCTATGAGTCTGAGCGTGAAGGTATGATGATAACGTTCCCTTGAGAAGTTTTCCAGGGCCCTCTGCATCTCCTCTGCATTCTTCTGGGCCTTCTTCAGACCCTCTATCTCATCCTGCACTTTCTTCCACTGTCCGATGTCCTCCCTTACGAAAGGAGTAGTCCGTGTGACTCTTGAAGCTGTATCGAGCTGCCCGTTATACCTCAGGGTACGGGATGCCTTCAGCTGGTTCAGGTTTCTTGTCTTGCCTTCTCTATTAAGGCGGCCGATGGAGTCCTGACTGTATTCGAGCTGGGCAAGGTTCATGGACTTCACCTGGTCGTTGAATCTGCTCGAGTCCGACTTCTGGAACGAATAGTTCTCAAGAGGAATGATCATCTCCTGACTTTGGAAGTCTATCTTCTGGAGCTGAAGCGTCGTGTCCCGATATTTCTTGTCGTTGGTCTCTTCGTAATTGGATCCGTCAAAAAGGACGAAAGTCAGATAGTTCTTCTGCTTCGACATCTTCATCATGGCAGAATCCGCGAGGGTCAGGCTCGTGTTTCCCTTCTTGTTGTTATGGTTATAGACCATCACTCCATGCATCATTCCCGTCTCATCATCGCGTTCGTTGATTCTGAGGATATATCCTTCGATGCCGTTGTAGAATGTTCCGGTCGGAATCTTTATCTCCTCCTTCGTCTTTCCTATATCTTCACGCAGCTGATATATGTTGTTGAAGGCAACCGGCATGAGGTTGTTGGAAACGAAGAACGCGCCGATGCTGATCACGGCGCAAGCCGCGAAAAGAGGCACGAGGATCCTCTGAAGCGATATGCCGGCAGCCTTGATGGCAAGAAGCTCGTTGTTCTCTCCGAGGGTGCCCATCGTCATCATGGATGCAAGGAGGGTGGCGAGAGGGAGGGAGAGCGGAAGCATTGTCACGCTTCCCCAACCGAGAAACTCAAGTACTACCTTGAAACTCAGACCCTTGCCGACAAGTTCGTCGATATAGAGCCAGAGGAACTGCATTATGAGAATGAATACGACGACCAGCAGGATCGCGATGAACGGTCCAATGAATGACTTCAATACGAACTGGTCGAGTTTCTTCATTTATCTTGTCGCTGTTTCAATCATCTTTGTGAGTGCATCCTTGAGTCCCTCAACGGACTTTCCGCCTGCTGTGGCAAGTCCCGGCTGTCCGCCGCCGCCACCCTGGATGAGTTTCGCCGCCTCACGTACATCGGCACCGGCATTATGCCCTGCCTTCACGAGGTCTTCCGAATACATAAGGAGAAGCTGAGGCTTGCCGGCTGCTTCGAAAGCCGCTACGACCACAAGGTTCTGAGCCTCCTTCTGAAGCATGAATGCCGCATTCTTGAGCACCACCGGATCCATGCTGTGGTCGATTACAACGACATTCACTCCGTTGATCTCCTTGCTCACGGTCTTGAGATTGTTCTTGAGCGTGATTGTCTTTTCCTTCACGATCTCCTCCATCTGCTTCTTGTATCCCTCGTTCTCTTCGACCATCTTCTTGATTGCCGCAGCAAGGTCCGGAGCGTTGTTGAAGAACGCCTTCGCCACTCTCAATGTGGTCTCCATGGCATCCACAAGCATCTCTGCATGCACGCCAGTAGCTGCCTCGATACGACGCACTCCCGCGGCAATCGCTGACTCGGAGACTATCTTGAAGAAGCCTATCTGGCCTGTTGCTGCAGCGTGGGTACCTCCGCAGAGCTCGCAGGAATCACCGAACTTCACGACGCGCACCTTGTCGCCGTACTTCTCGCCGAAGAGTGCCATCGCTCCCATCTCCTGAGCTTCTTCCATAGTGGCGTTGCGGTTCTCGTCGAGAGGGTTATTGGCCCTGATAAGGGCGTTCACACGGCTCTCCACAAGGTCAATCTGCTCGTCGGTGAGCTTCTCGCAATGCGAAAAGTCGAAACGGAAATATTTGTCACATACATAAGAACCCTTCTGCTCCAC
>CAYXMV010000108.1:0-7639 GCA_964466235.1 uncultured Muribaculaceae bacterium
TACGTCACGACCTCAATGAGCGCTCGAACCGCTATATGGCCGTGCCGGACCCTGTCAAGCTCACCATCACCAACTGGGAGCCGGGCAAGGTGGAGTGGTTCGATGCCCCTCTCAACCCGGCAGATCCTGAAGGCCCTTCACGCAAGGTTCCTTTCACCGGTGAGGTCTATATCGAGAGAAATGACTTTATGGAGGAACCTCCTAAGAAATATTTCCGTCTCAAACCGGACGGAGAGGTGCGCCTCAAATATACCTATATCATCAAATGTCAGGAGGTTGTGAAGGATGCCGAAGGCAATATCGTTGAGATCAAGTGTACCTACGATCCTACATCAAAGCCGGGAGCAGGCGAGTGGCGCTCAGTAAAGGGCACAATCCATTGGGTGTCAACAGAGCACGCTAAGGAAGTCGAGCTCAGACTCTATGACAAGCTTTTCACGGAGGCTCAGATGGGCCAGATTCCGGAAGGCGAGGACTACAAGAACTATCTCAACCCTGAATCTCTCGTGGTAGCCAAAGGTTATGCAGAACCTGCCCTTCTCGAAGATAACTCAGGCATAGCAGTCCAGTTCGAACGTGTCGGCTACTTCTTCAAGGACCCGGACTCAACTCATGACCACTTCGTCTTCAACAAGACAACTGCCCTGAAGGACAGCTTCAAGTTCTAGGAAGGACTTGATATACCGATGGCCCGTCATCATTCGAAGCAGAATAATAAGGTAAATGCTTCGATCGATGACGGGCCGTCAGTATGTAATCGTCTATTTCAGGATTTACTTCGCCTTGTAGGCGTCGAGACCGCTCTTGAGGAAGTTTACGAAGTTCTCTACCGAGAGGTCGTAGCTGTGTGGCGGCACGAGTATATCACCGTCAGGGGAGAGCAGGATGTAGTTCGGCTGTGCATTTACGCCGAATCTCTCTCGGGCGATGTATGAATTCACTCTTCCGAGGTCTTTATAAACCTTTCCCGTCTCTGCATCTGTCACCCAATCCTCTTCAGCAAGCTTGTGCTTGTCATCAACATAAAGGGCTACGATCACAAAGTCGTTGCGCAGAAGCTCGAGTGCTGCAGGATCGCTCCAAACCCTCTGCTCCATTTCACGGCAGTTCACGCAAGCATGGCCTGTCACATCCACGAATACCGGTTTGCCGACCTTCTTTGCTGCTTCAAGACCCTGTTCGAGTTCGAAATAACCTTGCAGGTTGTGCGGAAGGTGAAGGAAGTCATATTTCTTCACTTCTGTCTGTGCCGGTGCATCAGCAGTCACAACGTGTGAGGTGCTGCCCGGCGCTACGACATAATCCTGTGTCGATAATGGCGGGAGGTATCCTGAAAGTCCGCTGAGAGGTGCGCCCCACATACCTGGAACCATATATACTACGAATGAGAATACAACGATTGCAAGAGAAAGTCTTGTCACGGAAATGTGCGGAACTTCATCGTCGTGCGCAAACTTCAGCTTTCCGAGGAGGTAGAATCCGAGAAGTGTAAATACGACTATCCAGATTGCGAGATAGATCTCTCTGTCGAGAAGTCCCCAATGATAAGTCTGGTCAGCCATGCTCAGGAACTTGAATCCGAGAGCTACTTCGATGAATCCCATGACCACCTTCACTGTGTTGAGCCATCCGCCACCGCTCTTCTTCAGGTCCTTAAGAAGTGAAGGGAAGAAGGCGAGAAGGGTGAACGGAAGTGCAAATGCAACTGAGAATGCAAGCATAGTCACTATAGGAATCCACCATGCGCCATTGCTTGACGTTGCCTGGATCAGCACATTTCCAACGATAGGACCCGTGCAAGAGAATGATACGAGCACGAGTGTAAGGGCCATGAAAAATACGCCTGCCAGTCCTTTCTTGTCGGATCCCTTGTCGCTCTTGTTCACAAGAGACTGAGGGAGAGTTATTTCAAATGCACCGAAGAATGACGCTGCAAACACCATGAATATGATGAAGAACAGGATGTTTGGAAGCCAGTGAGTCGCAATCCAGTTGAAGATGTCTGCTGTCACGGACTCACCTCCCACGATTCTCGTGATGATGATCAGAAGTGCGATAGGGAGAGTGTAAAGGAGGATGATGAAAAGTCCGTACATACCTGCCTTGAAACGTCCCTGAGCCACTGATTCAGAGCCTTTCAGGAAGAAGGATACAGTCATCGGCACCATAGGGAACACGCATGGTGTCAGGAGCATTGCAAATCCCCAGAGTATGGCCTGGAAGATGAGTCCCCATGGGAATGCTGTCTTATGAGGTTTTGCATCGTCGCTTGAAATTACAGCTTCTCCATCTGCCGCAGCAGATGCCTTGCCTACCTTTACGTCAAAGTCATAATACTCTGCTTTGCAGGCACCGCCCGTACATGCATTTGTGAAGATTGTACCCGTGAATGTTGCAGTATTGCCGTCAACCTTCACATCCTGGGCAATGACGATCTCATTATAATAATGTCTTGCAGGATCGCCGAACTCGTCAAGTTCCTCCTTAGGAGTGCTCAGTTCATATGGCTTTCCTATAAGTTCACCGCCATTGACTGCGGGATCCATGAATTCTGTGGCAGAGAACTCGTCAGTGAGTGTGTAGGTATGATAGCCTTCAGCTATCTTTCCCGTGAACACCACTCTATATGTATCTCCCTCAAGGGTCTCCACGCTTGGAGTCCATGTGACGAGTTGTGTCGGTGTAATCTGGGCAAAAGCTGCAGCGCTGATGAGGGCAGCTGCAAGCATTGTCAAAATCTTTTTCATTTCGAGTTATTTAATTATTTAGCAAAAGCAACTGATCTTGTCTCGCGGATAACAGTGATCTTCACCTGACCAGGATATACCATCTCTTCCTGGATCTTCTTTGCGATTTCTCCTGACAGTGACTCCGCATCCTGATCCGTAACCTGATCTGCGCCTACTATCACGCGTAGCTCGCGGCCGGCCTGGATTGCGTATGTCTTTGTGACTCCAGGGTATGACTGTGCTATGTTCTCCATATCCTTGAGCCTCTTGATGTATGACTCGATCACTTCGCGGCGTGCTCCAGGGCGTGCACCTGAAATCGCGTCTCCGACCATCACGAGAGGTGAAATGATCGATGTCATCTCGATTTCCTCATGGTGTGCTCCGATTGCATTGCATACATCAGGTTTCTCCTTGTACTTCTCGGCAAGCTTCATACCGAGTATTGCATGTGGAAGTTCCGGATCCTCGTCCGAAACCTTTCCGATGTCGTGGAGGAGACCCGCCCTCTTGGCTGTCTTAGGATTGAGACCGAGCTCAGAAGCCATAGTCGCACAGATGTTTGCAACCTCACGTGCATGCTGGAGAAGGTTCTGGCCGTATGAAGAACGGTATTTCATCCTACCGATGAGTTTCACGAGTTCGATGTGCATTCCATGGATGCCGAGGTCGATGCATGTCCTCTTACCAGTCTCCATGATCTCGTCCTCAAGCTGCTTCTGCACCTTTGCCACGACTTCTTCAATACGTGCCGGATGGATACGGCCGTCGATCACAAGCTGGTGAAGGGCAAGGCGCGCAACCTCTCTTCTGACAGGGTCAAATGCCGAAAGAAGGATTGCCTCCGGCGTATCGTCAACCACGATCTCGACACCGGTAGCAGCTTCGAGCGCGCGGATGTTTCGACCCTCACGTCCGATGATGCGTCCCTTGATCTCATCGCTCTCGATATGGAACACAGTAACTGCGTTCTCAATGGCCGTCTCAGATGCGGTGCGCTGTATTGTGTTGATCACTATTCGTTTAGCTTCCTTACTTGCAGTAAGACGTGCCTCATCCATCATGTCATTGATATATGACTGTGCCTGAGTCTTTGCCTCTGCCTTCATGCTCTCCATAAGCTGGTTCTTAGCCTCTCCAGCTGTCATTCCTGCAATGGCCTCGATCTGACGGATGGCGTCCTGACGGAGCTTCTCATACTCTTCAGACTTCTTAGTCGCGATCTCCACCTGAGCCTTGAGGTTCTCCCTGATGGCCTCTGCTTCCTTGTTCTTGCGGCCAAGCTCTGCATTCTGCTGGTTGAGACTGTTCTCCTTCTGTTTTAGGCGGTTTTCAACATCGCTGATCTGCTTGTTCTTCTCATTGATGAACTGCTCATGCTCACTCTTCAGCTGCAGGAACTTCTCCTTTGCCTGGAAAATCTTCTCCTTCTTGATTCCTTCAGCTTCGATTTCAGCTTTCTTGATGATCTCCTCCTTCTGTCCTTTCAGTAGTATCCTGCGGACCAATATGTAAGTTCCGAGTGCGGCGACGGCACCGAATACTGCACACAAAATGTTGATAATAATACTCATAATATATATAATGGTTTAAGTTTCACAAAAAATGACCAACCCGCTGTCACAGCAGATTGGTCAAGTCGTATAATAAAAAGCCGTTAGCCAGTTTGTCAGAAAATCTTAAAAAAATAAGATTTGGGCTCCGAATCCGGTTCTGAAATCCTCCGTCCCGCAAAGCGGAATCCCCATTATGGGTCACATAGGTCCGTCATCCCCATTCGAGTACGCCCGGTTACTTAAATAGTGTTGATTTCAGCAAAAATAAGTAACTAACGGCTGTTTTTATCAATGTTGTCAAGATAACCCTCAAGTTCCTTCGCCAGTCCGTCCTCAGCATCCGTAATCTCCTTCATCTGTCTCTGAAGGTTCAGATTCGCCATGCACACATTCAATGCCACAAATGAAAGAATCTCCAGAATTCCCTTGTCAGGGAACTTCTCCTGATAAAGAGTGACCTTCCTGTTGATGTCGTCGGCAGCCTTTCTGATCACTTCCTCCTGCTCGGGAGAAGAGACCTTCAGAGAATATGTACGCTCTGCAATCTTTATGCTTATGCTCTGTGCCATATCATCCCTCCATTGCGGAGATGCATCTGTCGATCTCCTTGATCAGGCTGTCAATCTTCTTCCTGGCCTGGGTGGTATCCGAACCGCCTGCCATGAAGGCCTCTGTCAGCTTTAGGTTATCAATCTGTCTCTCTAACTCTATAATCTGCATTTTATAGGTTTCGTTCTGCGCTTCAGCCTGCTGAAGAACTGTCTGGAGTCTTTCGCGCTCCATCTTTTCCTTTTCGTAAGCTGCAATCAGCTGCTGTATTTTCTGCTTTACATTTTCAAGCATAGCAAAACATTTTAACCAGTCTTGCAAAAATAACAAACTGCTTTGATTTCTCAAAATAATATTGTCAAAATCAAAGCAGTTTGTCAATATTTCAGTCATTTAGAGGACTTCAACGGCTTTCATGCCCTCTTCGATGGCGGCCTTGTTGAGCGCGATCAGGTCGCTGTAGCGTGCCGGGATGCACTTTGCGAGACCCTTGTCGATGTTGTCGAAAGACACGATAGGCTTCATCTTGAGATATGCACCCATCACAGCCATGTTATAGACCTTTGAGTTGCCTACCTGGGCTGCGACGTTTATGGCGTCGATCCTGCAGACCGTGATGTCGGTCCTTGTAGGCGGGTTGATGATTCCGTTAGGATCATACACAAGGAGACCGCCCGGCTTCACTGCCTTCTCGAACTTGTCGAGGGACTGCTGATTGAGGATGATGGCTGTGTCATACTTCGTCACGATAGGGGAGCTGATCTTCTTGTCGCTCACGATCACGCAGACGTTTGCTGTACCTCCACGCATCTCCGGGCCGTAAGACGGCATCCATGTCACCTCCATGTCCTGCATGATGGCACAGTAAGCGAGGATCTTACCCATTGAGAGGACACCCTGTCCTCCGAATCCTGCAATTATTATCTCTTCTTTCATGATTACTCTTCTTTTAAAACGTCCTTAATATCTCCAAGCGGGTACTTAGGGAACATGTTCTCCACCATCCACTTGTTTGCTGCCACAGGGCTCATCTTCCATCCCGAGTTGCAGGTGGCCACGATCTCCACAAATGAAAGTCCGATGCCTTTCTGGCTGTATTCGAAAGCCTTGCGGATGGCAGCCTTAGCCTTGCGGGCTGCCGGTGCCGTATGTACTGCCTGACGGGTGATGTACGCCGTGCCGTCGAGCTGTGCGATCATAGGCGCAAGCACGAGAGGGAAACCGTTGAGCTTCGCGTCGCGTCCGTAAGGTGTGGTGGCGGTTTTCATTCCGAGAAGGGTAGTAGGCGCCATCTGGCCTCCAGTCATACCGTAGATACCGTTGTTGATGAAGATGACCACGATGTTTTCTCCACGGCTGCATGCGTGGATGATTTCTGCTGTACCGATAGATGCAAGGTCGCCGTCACCCTGATATGTGAATACATATTTCTCAGGATTGAGTCTCTTCGCAGCTGTTGCGAGGGCCGGTGCGCGGCCGTGAGCGGCCTGCTGCCAGTCTATGTTAAGATAGTTGTAGGCGAATACCGAGCAGCCTACAGGGCTGATTGCGATGGTTTCCTCCTGAATGCCCATCTCCTCGATTACCTCTGCCACAAGCTTGTGGACCGTTCCGTGTGAGCAGCCTGGGCAGTAGTGGAGTACATTGTCTGTAAGAAGAGGTGTCTTCTTGTAAACGATGTTCTCGGGTTTCTTGATGTCTTCTATATTCATGTCTCTAATTATTTCAGGTTGTTGAACTTCTTGAACGCTTCCACGATTTCGTCAGGTGTGTATATGTTTCCACCCTGGCGTCCGTAGAATCCTACCGGACATCTGCCGTTTACCGCAAGCCTTACATCGTCAACCATCTGTCCGAGGTTGAGCTCGATGCTCATCATGCTCTTGACCTGTCCGGCAAGCTCCTGGAGCTGCTTCACAGGGAACGGGAAGAGAGTCACTGGTCTGAGGAGACCGGCCTTGATTCCTTCCTCACGAAGCTGATCGACAACGGCCTCGCAGATTCTTGAAGAACATCCGAATGCGACGAAGAGATATTCTGCATCTTCGGTCATGTATGTCTCATAGAGCACTTCCTTCTCCCTGATCACTTCATATTTTGCGGCGAGCTTCTGGTTGAATCTCTCCTGTACGTCCGATTCGAGGGCGAGGGAAGTTATGAAGTTGTAATCCCTGTCCTTGCTCTTTCCTGTTGTCGCCCACGGAGCGTCAGCCTTTACCTGCTCGGCAGTCCTGCGCGGCTTCTCCGGACGAAGCTCCACTTTCTCCATCATCTGGCCCACGATACCGTCGGCAAGGATGATGACAGGAGTACGGTACTTGAACGCGAGATCGAATCCGGTGTCAACGAAATCGTACATGTCCTGTGCTGACGCCGGTGCAAGGACGATGGCATTGTAGTCGCCGTGTCCGCCGCCCTTCACGCACTGGTTGTAGTCGCTCTGGCTCGGCTGGATCGTTCCGAGACCAGGACCGCCTCGCTGGCAGTTCACTACGACGCATGGAAGCTCTGCACCTGCAAGGTAGCTGAGTCCTTCGCACATAAGGCTGATTCCAGGTGAACTCGAAGAAGTCATGACCTTCTTTCCGCAGCATGCACCGCCATAAACCATGTTGATGGAAGACGTCTCACTCTCTGCCTGAAGCACTACCATTCCGGTCGTAAGCCATGGCCTTTCCTTCATGAGGGTTTCCATTACTTCTGACTGCGGGGTGATCGGATAACCGAAATAACCGTCCGCGCCGTTGCGTATTGCCGATATGGCAATCGCTTCGTTTCCTTTCATCAAAATTTTCTCTGCCATAT
>CAYXMV010000109.1:0-7612 GCA_964466235.1 uncultured Muribaculaceae bacterium
TGATGAAGAACTGCATCTCCATCTGCTCGAACTCCCTCATACGGAAGATGAACTGGCGTGCGACGATCTCGTTTCTGAAAGCCTTTCCTATCTGTGCGATACCGAAAGGAATCTTCATACGGCCGGTCTTCTGTACGTTAAGATAATTGACAAAAATACCCTGGGCCGTCTCAGGACGGAGATAGATGACATTGGCGTCACCTGAAACGCTTCCGAGCTGAGTAGAGAACATAAGGTTGAACTGACGAACATCAGTCCAGTTCTTAGTTCCTGAAATTGGACATACGATCTCGCAGTCAAGGATGATCTGACGAAGTTCAGCAAGGTCATTTGCATTGAGGGCATCAGCCATTCTCTTCTTCACAGCATCGATCTTTGCCTGATTCCTGAGCACATTAGGGTTAGTGGCAAGGAACTGCTCTTCGTTGAAGGCCTCTCCGAATTTCCTCTTTCCCTTTTCCACATCCTTTGCGATCTTATCCTCAAGCTTGCCTATATAATCCTCTATAAGGACATCGGCACGGTACCTCTTCTTGGAATCCTTATTGTCTATGAGAGGATCGTTGAATGCTCCCACATGGCCTGAAGCCTCCCATATCCTCGGATGCATGAAGATAGCCGAATCAATACCGACGATATTCTCGTGAAGCCTTGTCATAGCCTCCCACCAATACCTCTTGATATTGCTCTTGAGTTCAGAACCGAGCTGTCCATAATCATAAACGGCACCGAGACCGTCGTAGATCTCGCTTGAAGGGAAAATGAATCCGTACTCCTTGCAATGAGCAACCAGAATCTTAAATAATTCTTCCTGTGTCATAATAATAATATTATAGTTTTACATTAATTTCTCTCAGAGGAATCATAACGAAATCCCTCTCATACATAAGTTTATGAGGCACAGTGAGTTCCTCACAATCAATCTTATTGTCTCCCAACAACAAAATATCTATATCTATCGGACGTGACTTATACACTCTCCTGCCCTCCCCGTCATATTCCGGCTCGCCCGTCCTACCCAGCATTCTCTCGACCTTCTTACATGATTCAAGAATCATAAGTCCTTCAGCTTCAGGATTATATCCCTCCGGCAGATCAAGCTCATAAAGCACAGCCGCATTCAGGAACTTCTCATCCGATTCGAATCCCCACGGCTCCGTCTCGATTATGCTGGAAACAGCCTTATATTGAGTGCGCAACTCCACATTGAGACAACTCAGGGCATCCTCTATGTTCTTTCTTCTGTCGCCTTGATTCGAGCCCAAAGAGAGGTAAAGCTCAACCTTCTCTCCCTTGACCGTCCTGTTTCTCGAACTCCCGTACCACAATCCCTCTTCCCCGTCGGTCCTTCAATCGTCAAGTCCGAGCTCCACAAGGGCTTCCTCAGACATTCTGCTTTTGTCCCAAACCGGTTCGAAAACAAGTTCAATTTCAGTACTTACCACACCCGGAACATCATCAACAGCAGTCTTTACCTGTTCCACGACATAATCCGCCATAGGACAGTTCGGTGCGGTAAGAGTCATCTGTATATACACATTATGACCATCATCGACCCTTATCTCATAAATAAGTCCGAGATCATATACATTCACTGGAATCTCCGGATCATAAACCTGTCTGAGAGCCATTATTATATCTCTTTCAAGTCTCATCTTTCTCTGTTTATCTTCTTCTGCAGCTTCTGCAGACTTTTTCTTTATCCAATCTTTCAGTCCCATAATAAGAAACTGTATTAAATTCTTTACCGTTCAATGAAGCCATTCCGAGCCTGAGGAAGGAATATTTAAACATTCTGCGAAGCAATATCCTTTATCTTGGCAATCATAGATACAAGACCGTTGGCACGGGTCGGTGAAAGATTATCTTTCAGACCTATCTTCTCCACAACAGAAAAGTCCGATGAAAGAATCTCCTGAGCCGTCCTGCCGGAATATATACCTATGAGCAGAGATATTATGCCTTTAGTGATTATAGCATCGCTGTCAGCATTGAACAAAATATTGCCATTTTCAACCTTATAGTCAAGCCATACCCTTGACTGACAACCCTTTATAAGTTTATCATCAGTCTTTGCCGATTCAGGATAGTCCTTCAATGACTTTCCAAGCTCGATAAGATACTCATACTTATCCAGCCATTCATCATACATAGAGAATTCCTCAATTACCGCATTTTCAGCTTCAATCAGTGTCATATCAACATATTTATAGCCTTATCCAGGCATTTGATGAAATATTCAGCTTCCTCAAAAGTATTGTAGGGTGCAAAAGATGCCCTGAGCATACCTGTCACTCCAAATCTTGTCATAAGCGGTTCTGCACACATCTGTCCGGACCTCACGGCAATCCCCATCTTATCAAGGATAAGTGCGAGATCCTCATGATGGACACCCTTCACAGTAAATGAAAACAGAGGTATCTTCTCATCTTCTGTTCCACGCGGAACACCATAAAGAACAATTCTCTCATCCTCGGCAAGACTATTGAGAACATAGTCCCTCACCTTAGTATTATAATTAATTAATTCATTATCATTCAATAAATTAACTAATTCCAAAGCAGGTTTTAGAGTAGCATTTGAGGTAAAATTCTGAGTTCCTGCCTCGAACTTCATAGGAAGCGGAGCAAAAGTAGTATCTTCAAAAGTCACAGTTCCTACCATCTCTCCCCCTCCCATATAAGGAGGCATGGCATCAAGCCATTTCTTCTTTCCATAAAGAACACCTGTTCCCGTAGCAGCATAGAGCTTATGACCTGAAAACACATAAAAATCACAGTCAAGATCCTGCACATCCACTTTGCAGTGAACAGCACCCTGAGCACCGTCAACAAGCACAGCCACACCGGAAGAATGACAGATGGAAACTATTTCCCTGACCGGATTTACAAGACCAAGAACATTGGAAATATGCGTCACAGCCATAATCTTAGTTCTTTCAGTAAGAAGTTCACCGAGCTTCTCCACCATCAGACGGCCGTTTTCATCAACAGGCAGAACCTTCAGCACTGCTCCCCTTCTCCGACACATCATCTGCCATGGAACTATATTCGAGTGGTGCTCAGCTTCAGTAACTATGACTTCATCCCCGTCGTTTATAAATGCTTCCCCGAAACTGAAGGCAACGAGATTTATGGAAGCCGTAGTACCTGAAGTGAATATTATTTCCTCCCTCTTTTCAGCATTGAGAAACTCCTTTACAGAATCTCTGGCAGCCTCATAAGCCTGTGTAGCCTCGTCCGCAAGCCTATGTACAGCCCTATGGATATTTGCATTGGAATTGATACTCAACTCGTTCCACATATCCGTCACGGACTTTCCACGCTGGCTTGTAGCTGCATTGTCAAGATACACAAGATCCTTTCCATAGACCTTTCTCGAAAGTCCAGGGAACATTTCTCGTATTTCATTAATCTTCATATTACTTCGCAGCCAAAATATCTTGCAAATTTACTAAACAGTTTTTGATTTTGATACTAAAATCATACAATATTGACAATATGTCACTGATTTAGAAACTGTTTAAAATTTTATCATTTGAAATATTATGATGAATTTTCGAGTAGATTTTTTCTGTTTTCAGAGGAGGATAGCGGTGCTATCTGACGAGGAAAAGAGGAAAAATATTGCGAGCGTCAAGTATGTATAAAAAGAGAAAATATTTATAATTTTGCGGAACTAAAACAAAAAATAATGATCGACTACATCAAAGGTAAAATAGTAGAACTGACCCCTACTGATCTTGTACTCGAATGCAACGACATCGGGTATGGAATATTGATTTCCCTTCAGACATACGAAGGACTTCACGATAAGAATGACGCAACCGTATATATCCACCACTACCTCAGAGAGGATGAAGAACTTTACTACGGATTTGCCTCAAAAGATGAAAGAGAACTTTTCAGACTCCTGATAAGCGTATCGGGAATCGGAGCGTCAACAGCCAGAATGATGCTTTCTTCCCTCTATTCAGACGAAATCAGAAATGCAATCCTTGCGGAAGACCTCAACAAGATAAAGAGCATAAAAGGAATCGGAACCAAGAGCGCCCAGAGACTTATACTTGAACTGAAAGACAAGATTGCCAAAGGTGGAGGAACAGACAGTGCAGCACTCTTCCATTCAGCATCCGACACTGTGACAGAAGAAGCTACTACAGCACTCGTGATGTTAGGTTTCACCAAGGCCAATGTAAATAAAGCCGTATCAGCAGTTCTCAAAGAAAAGCCAGGAGCCGCTCTCGAAGAGATAATAAAACTTGCCCTGAAAAGATTATAAAAAAGTTCCACGTGGAACTTTTTTCTTTTATATACACAATTGTATTTTTTTACATAAACACTTGACGGAGTTCATCTATCTGAGATTATTCCACCAGCAACTGATTCTGCATAGAACACCACATTCCACCAAATTCAATCAGCGTCCGAAATAAACCAATAGAACAGAAATATCTGAAGGAGAAACTCCTGAAATCCTCGAAGCCTGAGCAATGGTCCGAGGGGAATATTTCTTAAGTTTCTGACGACACTCGATAGAGAGACTTTCCACCCTATCAAAATCGAAATCCTCCGGAATAACAAGATTCTCAAGTCGAGAAATCTTATCAGCCATCTGTTGCTCCCTCTGTATATACCCCTTATACTTTATAGGAATCTCCGAAGAAGAAAGAACCTCGTTCCTGTAATTAGAAAGTATCCTTTCATCCATAGTTACAGGATCAAGAAGCGAAATAGGATAATCGGTGTTAAACTTAAGAATATCGAGAGCTGAAGTATATGAAACAGATTCTATTTCAGACTTTGTTTCAAAACTCAATAAATCAGAATAAGATATATCCTTACTGAATCTCTTTAATGAAGAAGAGAACTCAGAAGAATTATCAATATTGAATTTAGCAAATGTTCCACATGGAACTAAATCCATTAATTTATCTATAGAAGTCTGCGGCCTCGAAATAAGATCAGCTATCCTCTTGCGGGAATCGATTTTTGAAGAGGATACAGATTCAAGATAATCATTCACATGCTCAGGACGGACAGAAGCCTCTGCAAAGAATTGATTAAAACGATCGACAGAATCATATTTCCCCATAGTCAGATCATATCTGAAAGAATCAGCCAGACCGATTCCGTATGAAAGCGGAGTCAATCTTATATCGGCATTATCCTGCCTCAGAAGAATCCTATATTCTGCACGTGAAGTAAACATCCTGTACGGCTCATCGACTCCCTTAGTAATGAGATCATCGATAAGAACACCAATATAGGCCTGATCCCTCTTAAGTATAAAAGGATCCTTTCCATGAACCTTAAGATGTGCATTGATACCCGCAATCATTCCCTGCGCCGCAGCCTCTTCATAACCAGTAGTTCCATTAATCTGGCCGGCAAAGAAAAGATTCTCTATAGACTTCAGTTCAAGAGTCGGCTTCAACTGGGTCGGATCGAAATAATCGTACTCGACTGCGTAAGCTGGCCGGAAAACCTTGACGTTCTCAAGCCCCTCTATAGAATGCAAGGCTTCCATCTGAATATCCAAAGGAAGAGACGAAGAAAATCCCTGAAGATAATACTCGTTAGTATAACGACCCTCGGGTTCAAGGAAGAGCTGATGTTCGTTCTTGTCTGCAAAAGTCCTCAACTTATCCTCAATGCTCGGACAATAACGCGGACCTATTCCTGTTATCATTCCTGAGAACAAAGGAGAGTCAGCAAATCCGGAACGAAGAATAGAATGAACCTTCTCATTAGTATGAACAATAAAGCAAGGCATCTGGGGAGTTCCGTTCTGAGCAGTCGAAAGATAAGGCAGATAAGAAAACTTGTCCGGTTTCTCATCTCCTAACTGTTGCTGAAGGCGGGTGACATCAACGGAAGTAATATCAATTCTCGGCGGAGTTCCTGTCTTCATCCTTGCAGTACGGATTCCCATAGACACGAGCTGTCCGGTAAGACCGTGAGAAGACATCTCCCCGATTCTTCCACCCTCAAACATATTGCGTCCTATGAAAAGACGGCCGTCAAGGAAGGTTCCGGCCGTAAGGATAACCGTCTGAGAATTGAATTTTGCGCCGGTAGTCGTACAAACCCCCGAAATTTTTGAACCATCGAAAAGAAAAGATGTCACAGTATCCTGGTAAAGATCTAATTTACAGGCACTTTCGAGTATTTTTCTCCAGTACAGTGAAAAACATGTTTTATCACACTGGGCACGAGGACTCCACATGGCCGGTCCCTTGGACCTGTTAAGCATACGGAACTGTAAAGTTGACGCATCAGTAACTATTCCAGAATAACCTCCTAATGCATCTATCTCTCTGATAATCTGTCCTTTAGCTATACCACCTATGGCAGGATTGCATGACATTTGAGCATATTTCCCCATATCCATAGATATAAGAAGAACAGACGAACCCATGCGTGAAGCGGCCATAGCTGCCTCGCATCCTGCATGCCCTCCCCCGACAACGATTACATCATAATATTTCTGCATATCAGACAAGCTCCCTCAACGATAGATAATAATTTTCCTTACTTCTCATCTCAGCAACATCTTCCTCGCAATGGTCGTCATAACCGATGAGATGAAGAATACCATGAACTATGACCCTGTTCAGCTCATCCTTGAAATCAGTTCCATATTCGATTGCATTTTCCCGCACAGAATCGACACTTATGAAAAGATCACCAGATAATCTGTCGCCTTCACAATAGTCGAAAGTGATAATATCCGTAAAATAATCATGCTGGAGATATTTCTGATTGACATCCAGAATGTAATTGTCAGAACAGAAAATTATAGAAATGTCACCTATGCGACGTATCTCGCTCTCAGCCACAAGCCTAAGCCATTTGCTGGTAAGAGTTTTGCCTTTAAAAATGAAATCAGTATCTTCAAAAAAATAAGAAATCATGGTGCTGAATTTTTTTGCAAAGCTACAAAATGTATAAAAAGTTTGAAATAAAAAATATAATTTCTAACTTTACCGGGCAAAATGGAATATAAAAACTAACAATCGATATGGAAATCAAAAAGTCAGAAAAAGCTAACTTGGAAAACAAGAAACTTCTCTTTGTGGAGATAGGACTTGTTGTCTCGTTAGCCATCACGCTCTTTGCGTTCGAGTGGACAAGCACCGAAACTGCGGTTGCTGTACTTGAGGACACACAGGAAGTGGTTCTCGAAGAAGAAATCATCCCTATTACTCAGGAAGCTCCACCTCCACCACCGGCAGCACCAAAGATTCCTGTTCTTTCAGACCAGATCGACATCGTCGATGACGAAATTGAAGTTGATGACAATCTTTTCATGAACCTTGAGGATGATTCAAGTCTCGGAGTCGAGATTATGGATTATGTAGAGGTTGAAGAGGAAGTAGTAGAAGAGGAAGCTATTCCATTCCAGTTAGTAGAGGAAAAGCCTTCTTTTCAGGGCGGTGATGCAAACCAGTTCTCAAAGTGGGTGAACTCAAGACTCGAGTATCCGGAGATTGCAAAGGAAAACGGTGTTCAGGGTCGTGTAACCCTCCAGTTCACTGTTGAGAAGGACGGTTCTGTGACTAAGGTAAGAGTTCTCCGTGGTGTTGACCCATCACTTGACAAGGAGGCTG
>CAYXMV010000110.1:0-7542 GCA_964466235.1 uncultured Muribaculaceae bacterium
GTCCTGGGAGGTCGTGGTACTTGTTGTTCCGGCGACCCCATCCTGCCTGTCGGCAGGCACCCCCTGACCGGGGGTGGCATGTCGTCTCCACAATCAAGTACCACGACTATCCCGCAGCATATCGTGGTGGAGAAGGACGCGAGGGTGGATATTGTTCTGGTGGTGTTTCCGGGTGTGGACTGCGATATGAAGATGGATGTGCGTCTGGTCGGTGAAGGGGCGGAAGCGAATATCTATGGCGCCTATGTATGCGGCGGTTCCGAAAAGGTGAAGATTGCGATAGATATGCATCACGATGTTCCTCACTGCAATTCCCGCCAGCTTTTCAAAGGCATTGCAGGCGGAACCTCGAAAGTTGACTTCTATGGCAAGATAATAGTGGCCGAGGACGCGCAGCAGACTGAAGCATATCAGGAAAACCACAATCTTCTGCTTTCTGACGGAGCCAAGATCGACACCAAGCCGCAGCTTGAAATCTATGCTGACGACGTGAAATGCTCACATGGTGCCACCATCGGCCGTCTAAACGAGGATGAACAGTTCTATATGCGCTCTCGAGGAATCACTCTCGAAGATGCGAAAGTGCTTCAGATGATTTCATTCGTTGCCCCTGTGCTCGAAAACATCGGGAATGAGGTTCAGCGGGAAGCCATAGCAGCCGATCTCGAGACAGCTATCCGCAACCTTGTGAAAACCACTCTTTGATTATGAGACAAGAAGTTATAATACGCGACACTGCCGATCTTGACAGGGCGGCAGCTGAATTTCTTGAAAAGATAGGCGACAATACCCTCGTGGCCTTCTTTGCTCCCATGGGAGCCGGCAAGACTACCTTCACTACAGCCATCTGCAAGGCTATCGGAGTAACCGATCCCGTAGGTTCGCCGACTTTCGCGATAGTGAACGAGTACCTCCGGGCCGACGGGGACTACATGTACCATTTCGACTTCTACCGTATCAACCGTCTCTCCGAAGCTATCGACATAGGCCTCGACGACTACCTATACAGCGGCTGCCTCTGTATAATGGAATGGCCCGAAAACATAGAGGAACTGCTCCCCGACGACACCCTCCGCGTGACCATAACCGTCAACCCCGACCTTTCCCGCACCCTTTCGTGGGAACAGGAAATGTAAAGTCGGAAGAGTCAAGTCCGAATTCCGTCCGGAGCACGAGGGGCAGTTTTTAAAGATTGCCCCATTTTACATAGAAATCTGTCAGGATCCCGTCAAGTACGATTACTCGCACTCCATAAAGCAGCTCATCGCAGCCATTCCTACACTATACAAAAGATGGATCCGAGCTGAGAAGGAATTTATGGATGCCTGCAACATCCCCGGAGTGGATCCAGCACTCATCCACCGCCACGCCTACAGGGTAAGACGGATCGTCGTAGAGTTGGTCAACAAGTTGGAATATCTAATCAAGCTGCTTGGAGAGTCGCATGAGAAAACTCAATAAATTCGACATTCATATCATGTTGTGCCTCAAAACGGCATAATGAGGTTGTGCTTTTGCACTATCAATCAAAAGCAATTAGGATTATATGAGGTACGCAGAAAAAGTAATGCTCCACCAGATGGTGCAACAAACATTCATAGAAAGCAAGTCTTACGATGTACTCTCAGATAGAGCGGACAGGGGCTGTGGTTTATGAAAAGATCTCAAATCCTTGGTGGTCTAAGCGATATTATCGAGCGGTATGAATTTGAAAATCAGGTCATAAGAAAAATTGCTGACAGAGAGCGCTCCGAGTTGACCAGTAAAAGGGATTTGAATGAAGATTCATCACGACTATACAATGCTCAGATTGAATTACTGGAAGAAGTCGTAGAAATAAGAACGGTGATGGCAGACACATTAAAGTCAGTAAGGCATTCCGTAGCAATTTGGAAGCGATACTCCTCAAAAGATGTAAATATGATGACAAGCCTGACAGACAAGCTTATACCAAAACTCCGCGACCTATCTGATGTCGCAGGACTCTTGGAAAAGTATGAGAAACCGTTTTATAGCAACAACCGTAAATTTCAATAGTTATGTTCAACACAAAAGCAATCAAAGAATCTCCACTTCGCACATTTTGACATTGCGAGGTTCTCCTATTGGGAGGGATGCATGGTCATGAACCAGCTTAAGATCGGTGACGAGGTACAGCTCGTACGCGAGGAAAACAATAAGTTTGATCCTTACGCAGTCGCAATCATGTTCGACGGCTACAAGCTCGGTTACATTCCACGCACCAACAACGAACAGTTCTGCGCGCTAATGGATCAGGGACACTCATACATCTTCGAAGCTCGCATCCAGCGCATCACCCCTGACAGCCACATGGAGCATCAGGTCAGTATAATTGTCTACCTCAAGAGAGCATAACTTCTTCTCGCTCACTTCTTGTCCAACCCAAAGGCAATATGCAGTCTGGATTTACTGCCAATGCTGCCTTTGAGGTTAAGTCATAACGAAGACTGATATTACACAATATGAAATCTAGATATTTATGCCCTCATTGCTACTACGTTCTTACCGAATCAATCAATAAAGACACAGATAACCTTTATGTATTCCAATGCGACCGGTGCGATGAAGATTTCTGGACATTTGAATGCATTATAATTAACCCTTGAAGAGCCACTAATTTTTATTACCTTTGTTTGTTACTCATAGAAATACATCATATGTGCAATCAAACTGATAATATTATTAAGTCACCTAGATGTCTATATAATTCGAATCTTAAAGAGTTTCTCGCACATAATGATATAGAAATCTTAGGCAGCATTATTGCGTCTTATCATGGTGACAGCCAGAGTACTACGATAGAGTCGTGGGAGGAAGAGATAAGAATACTTAAAGAGCAATTGCATACATGGGCGGATGAGGATGCCTATATAATTTTTGAATATAATATTCCCAGACTAGGAAAGAGAATAGATGTTGTACTTCTTTTGCGCGGTATTATCTTCTGCATGGAATTTAAAGTCGGCAAAAAAGAGGCTCTTCAAGCTGATGTCGAACAGGTGTTGGATTATGCTTTGGATTTGAAGAATTTCCATTTGTATAGTTATGATAAGCCGATAGTTCCGATATTGATACCAAGCCGGTATGTTAAATGTTCGACTTTGTATCAATCTTCGGTCTATGATGATGAAATATCAAATCCAATGATTTCGGGAGAAGAAAACTTGGGAATAATCATAAAAAATGCTCTTGAAATATTAGCAAAAGACTATCAACCTCATAGCTGGGGCTTCAATTGGATAATTAGCCCATATTCTCCAACTCCTACGATTATTGAGGCTGCACGAACTCTATATGAGAATCACTCTGTTGAGGATATCACAAGGCATGAGGCTGATGATGCATCGACGGATGCCACTATAAGCTATGTTTTAGAGGTTATAAATTATAGCAAAGAAAATAGTCTTAAGAGTATATGTTTTGTCACTGGTGTCCCAGGAGCAGGTAAGACCCTGGTGGGATTGGATGTTGCTATTAAACAGACATATCAAGACGGAGAAAAGAGTGAGGATAGCGGAGCTGTTTATCTTTCAGGGAATGGTCCATTGGTGGCGGTTTTAACTGAAGCTCTAGCTCAAGATAATCAGAAGAAATGTCGAGAGAAAGGGGAAAAGAAGAATTTATCAGATTCTCGCCGAGAGGTTAGTGAATTTATTCAGATTATCCATAGGTATAGGGATAATATGCTTGCCAAGATTAAAAATCCTGTCGAGAATGGTATATTAGAGATTGACCCTAAAAAAGCAGTGGAGTTAGGAAAGTCTGGATATGGCGAGGTTGAGCATGTCGCTATTTTTGACGAAGCTCAACGAACATGGACTCATGACAGACTAGCTTCATATTTGAAACGTGGTGGAACATATGGTAATAAGTTAAAGGTTCCAAATTTCCCTGTTTCAGAGGCTGCATTCCTTATTTGGTCTCTTGATCAGCGTAAAGATTGGGCTGTCATCGTTTGCTTAGTTGGAGGTGGTCAGGAAATCAATACCGGCGAAGCTGGTATCTCGGAGTGGATTAATGCTTTGAATAATAAATTTCCTCATTGGAATATTTACATATCAAACAAACTTATCGAGCCTGAGTATGCTGAAGGCCGTGTAAATGAGCTCCTTAAGAATAACACGAATGTTACCTATTCAGATTCTTTACATTTGTCGGTAAGTATGCGATCATTCCGTGCAGAAACATTGTCGAACTTTGTTCACTCGCTATTAAGTTTTGGCTCGGATACTCAACGCTTATATCAGGATGTTTCCGAGAAAGGCTATCCTGTATTGCTGACGCGTGATATAGAAAAAGCTAGAGCTTGGCTCCGAGCAAATGCTAGAGGTTCACAACAAACCGGTATTCTAGTAACAAAAGTTGCAGCACGATTCAAGCCTCAGGCAGTTAATGTATTGGCACAAGGTGACGAAAATGCAGTACACTGGTTTTTAGAGGATAAGAGTGATATTCGATCGTCAAACTATCTTGAAGAAGCTGCGACGGAAATCCAGGTACAAGGACTTGAGCTTGATTATGCATGTATATTATGGGATGCGGATATGAGATTCCACGACCATGAATGGGCTTTCTATAAATTTAATGGAAAGAACAAATGGAATCCTGAGAATAATGCAGAAAATAAGAAATACATGCTTAATGCCTATAGAGTTCTGCTGACAAGAGCACGACAGGGAATTGTAATTTGTGTTCCTCAAGGAAATAGTCGAGTAAATTCAGAAGGATTTCCTGAAGATCCGACAAGGCTACCAGAGTTTTATGATGGCACTTATGAATACTTCAAAAGTATAGGTATTAAAGAGTTGTAGTTAAGATGAAAGCAATAGAGGTTGTGGCAGCAATAATAATCAGAGATGGTAAAGTATTCGCCACCCAAAGGGGATATGGAGATTTTAAGGGCTGGTGGGAATTTCCAGGAGGAAAGATAGAAAAAGGAGAGTGCCAACAGGAAGCTCTCAAGCGTGAAATCAAGGAGGAACTTGAGGCCGAAATTTCTGTTGACCAATTAATTGACAGCATTGAATGGGACTACCCCACTTTCCATCTTACTATGTACTGCTACATATGTACATTAAACTCAGAATCAATACATCTAAACGAACACGAAGCTGCTATATGGCTCTCACGTGAAAATCTAAGTTCTCTGAAATGGCTACCTGCAGATGAATTACTTATAGAAAAGATAACTGAGTTATTATAATTCACTCAGCAGCAACCATGTAAGATAATACATATCTTTGTAAAAACTACAGACTGATGGAGAAGACATTGTTTGACAACATAGAGTTCGTGGAAAGGCTGGAAAGCCTTATGGAGGGATACGAGTCTACAGATATTGAATTTAAATCCGCAAAAGGAGGATTTCCTGGTTCTCTTTGGGAGACCTATTCTGCTTTTGCCAACACTCAGGGTGGAGTAATTGTGCTTGGTGTCAAAGAAAAGGACGGCCGTTTCATGATTGACAATCTTTCAGAAGATCAGATACAACGATACAAGAGTGATCTCTGGAATGGGTTGAATAACAAATCCATCTGTAGCACCAATATCCTGAAAGACAGTGATGTTCAAGATGGCGAGTACAATGGCTCATATGTATTGGTCATCAACGTACCAAGAGCTCAGAGAACACAGATCCCGATCTACATAAAGAACAATCCGGACAATGTTTTCAAAAGAAACCATGAGGGCGATTATCAGTGTACTCCTGACAACATAAGGAGAATGTATGCAGATGCCGATGTAGAGCACACTCGAGACAGTCGCATTCTACCAGAGTTCACAATTGAAGAAGATATTGACAATGAGTCTCTACAACAATATAAGCGCATTGTATCAGCACATTCGCCATCACACCCTTGGCTGTCTCTAAGTGACAAGGAATTGCTAAAGAAATTAGGCGGATATCGTGCAGACAAGAGAGAAAAGAAAGAAGGACTCACCATAGCAGGACTATTAATGTTCGGTAAGATAGACAGCATTACGGATCAGTATTGCTGCCCGAACTTCTTCCCAGACTATAGAGAGTATTTCAGCAGCGATCCTCATGCCAGGTGGACCAACAGGGTTTATGCTGACGGCACTTGGGAGGCAAATCTGTTTCAATTCTATCTCAAGGTTTACAATAAGCTGGCAGCAGCACTACCGAAACCTTTTGCATTAAATAATGGCATTCGTGTTGAAGAGACCTCTGCACATGTGGCGCTTAGAGAGGCATTTATAAACGCATTGGTCCACTGCGATTACTCTATCAATGCCAGTCTCGTTGTCGAGCAGCATAAGGATTACATCAAGTTCTCGAATCCGGGTTCACTATTGATTCCTATGGACCAGTTCTATCATGGCGGAGAAAGCGTGTGCCGAAACAAATATCTGCAGCAGATGTTTACTCTCATGGGTGCAGCAGAAAAGGCCGGAAGCGGAGCAGATAAAATCCTACAGGGATGGAAGGAGGCAGATTACAGAAGTCCGGAACTCAAAGAAAGGACTCAGCCTGATAAGGTAGAACTGAAACTCCCTTTGGTGAATCTGTTGTCTGCGGACATACTTTCTTTCCTAAAAAGTCATTATGGGGAGGCGTTCAACGGCCTTACTCACGACGAACTTATGACCTTGGCTACTTGCCATAGCGAGGGAGAAGTTACCAACTACAGGCTTCAGATCATCATTGATAAGCATAGTTCGGATATCACCAAGTTGTTGAAGGTCCTCTGTGACAAGGGTTTCCTGATCTCATACGGATTTGGCAGGGGCACGAAATATCAGATTAATGAGGAGTATCAGCAGAGAGTCGAAAATGATGCAAGAAATGATGCAAGAAATGATGCAAGAAATGATGCAAGAAAACGCACTAGAAAAGTTTCCGAAAAACTGATGCAAAATATTGCGGAGATTTGCGAAGACTATATTTCTCTTGAAGACATTGCTATAAAAGTAGGAAAAAGTCTTGCTCATTTAAAGGATAGAGTTATCCCTCAAATGCTTGAAGATGGGTTATTGGAACGATTATACCCTGATGTCCCGAGACACCGACATCAAAAATATAGAAGAAAAAAGTAGCTTTACTTGCATCATTCCATGCAGCACCTAATGATGATAGTAATGATGCAAGAAATGATGATAATAAAAAGGTTACAAGTAAGGGTGTAAGTAAGGTTGCAAGCTGAACCCAATAAGACTTAATCGATCAATATAAACAAGCATATGGCAAAGAAGAAACAACAACAGCAGCAGATAAGTCCGGAGAGATTGATCCGCGAAAGAGGCCGTTCATTGGAAATTTACGAATGTCTGATGGACAAGGAGTCGATGAAGAAAGACGGAGAGTCACCTATCATTGTCACCCGTAAGCACAAGGGAGACAAATACACTTCCGCCTTTTATCTGGTGGATGCATATTGCACCGGTGTCAAAGATACATTCTATAAAGTCCGTTTGGATGAGGAGGAATATAAAGACCTTATGCGCCATATGCACCGAGGCTGTAATCTGCAGAAAGTAGATTATGTTGAGGCTCATAAC
>CAYXMV010000111.1:0-7388 GCA_964466235.1 uncultured Muribaculaceae bacterium
AATCGACCTAAAGGTCTCAAAAACAAGGTACTTTCGCACTTGCGAAAGTTAAGTACAATATGATAAAGACCGAATATTACAAAGACCTGACAAAAATGAACACCTTCGGAATGAAGGTGAATACCCGCTGTTTCATTGAATATGATTCGGTGGCGGATCTCGTTGACATAGAGTTCGGGGAACTGGCTGAGCCGGTTCTGCACATCGGAGGGGGCAGCAACCTTCTCTTCACGGACGACTTCAAGGGGACGGTCCTGCATTCCAAGATACATTTCATTGAAATCCTGGAGAATAAAGACAGACCGACAGAGACGTTGGTATCTGTCGGCTCCGGAGTGGTCTTTGACGATTTCTGCGGCTGGGCGGCCAGGGAAGGACTGTGGGGAGTCGAGAATCTGTCATATATTCCGGGTGAGGTGGGAGCATCGGCAGTTCAGAATATCGGAGCCTATGGTGTTGAGGTGAAGGATGTCATCAGGACTGTCTATTGTTACGATACGGTTGAGGAGGAGTTCGTGAAGTTCGATGTTGGCGATTGCGGTTATGGTTATAGGGATTCCATCTTCAAGAGACCGGAAATCAAAGGCAGATACATCGTCACCCATGTCGTGTTCGCACTGTCCCGCGAGCCGCAGCCGAGGCTTGATTACGGTCATATCAAGGATGCTGTTCTTGCAGAGCCAGGAGAAATGACTCCGATGAAGATAAGGAAGGCCATAATAAATGTCCGAAAAGAGAAGCTTCCGGAGACTTCTGTCATGGGCAGTGCCGGCAGTTTCTTCAAGAATCCTGTCATAAGCATGGAGCATTTCCTGCGCATCGAAGCCGCTGCAAAGGCTGAGCACGGTCCTGAATACAAGGTTCCGCATTATATCGTTAATGCTGAATGTGAAAGTGCTCCTGTAGTCCCCGACAGGCATTCTTCCGCATCCGATTCAACGACTTCGCCGAATGTCGGCAGGGAGGAACGGTCTGAGAAATCCCCGTCAGTCAAGATTCCGGCGGCATGGATGATAGAGCAATGCGGATGGAAAGGCCGCAGAAGCGGAAATGCGGCGGTCTATGACAAACAGCCGCTGGTGATCGTGAATTATACCGGAGAAGCGTATCCGGAGGAAATCACGGGTCTTGAAAGACGTATAATTGCTTCCGTAAAGCAAAAGTTCGATATTGAGCTCCACCCGGAAGTAGAGCATATATAAAATGAATAATACTATGAAAATCAGAATTTTATGGTTTGCGGCGCTTTTTGTTGCGCTTTGCGCATGTGAGCAGTCTCCCCGGCAGGATCATTACAGCATCAATGGACGGCTGTCCGATAAGGATGACAATATGAAGCGCCTTCTTACAGGTGTTTCGGCAGTGTTGACGGACAAGTCCGGTGCTGTCATCTATGACGGTCATGTCAACCTTCAGGACACTATAGGCTGCCGTTACTCTATTCCCGATATACCATCGGGAACATACGATCTGCATTTTGCCGGTCAATACTATCATGCTGTGAATCGTGAAATTCAGGTAAACAGCGATGTCACTCTGGATGTTGAGATGGAACCGATACGTGTTGTTACCCTTGACCGGGAAGAGATACGTTTTGAGCCTCGTGTGAATACACGTGCTCTGACTCTGACTAATGAGAGCGGACAGGATGTGAGATTCTTCATAACCATTGATTCAGAGCTGCTTACCTCCTGTGTGGTGGGATTGTCGTCACCGGGACTTGACAGAAACAGTTCAGGATGGGCCGGGTATCTGAAGGAAAATCAGAGCATGACCGTTGACATCAGTATCCTGCGTGGGCAGATGGGCGTCGTGGAAGGTGATTTCCGTATCATGGTCACTATGCCGTATGGCCATGAAAATATTGTGGTTCCGATGATTGTCGAGACTTCTGAGCTTGACATGTCGGCAAATCTCAGGGGCACGGTGAAAGATACTGCCGGCAATCCTTTGCAGGGAGTGGCGATGTTTAATCATGTCACAGAATCGTTTGCATATACTGATGAAAACGGAGTCTATTCATTTGATCATATTCCTCCGACAAGCAGCATGATCGAGATTGTCGCATATTCTGAGCATCATATGTATCAGAGATTGTCGGAAGAATATGCTGTCAAGGAATTTGTGATGGATTTTACATTGGAACCGGTGCAGAATCATCTCACATTTGACAAAAAGACGATAGATTTCGGTGCAGGTGTAATAGTGCAGGGAGCAGAGAAAGAGACGATTGAAGCAAACGCGATTTCAGATGCAGAAGGAATCATCGGCTTCAGCGTGATCAGAGCAGGCCGTGATATAGACTTTGCCATAAGCTGTAATCCGGCTTCCGGTGCCATGAATGGCAGCAAGAAGTTCGTGTTCTCCCTTGCGCGTGAAAGATCCGATGGTCCCGGTGAATATATGAGTCATTTCATCATAACTACTCAGGAAGCAGGTTCATATGTCTTTCCTGTTAAATATACAATAGTTGAATAAGAAACTGTTTAAAATAATATTATGCAGAAAAGGCGCATAATAGGCAAACAGATTTATTCAGTTTCAACAATCAATGATTTTTCGGAGAAAAATTAAAACAGTTTCTAAGTACGTGATATGAGTTCATTTGTTATAGAAGGCGGCCATAAATTGAGTGGCACCATACGTCCGCAGGGGGCGAAGAATGAGGCATTGCAGGTCATCAGTGCCGTACTTCTGACTAAAGAGAAGGTGACGATTTCCAATATCCCGGAGATTCTGGATGTCCGTAATCTGATTCTTCTGCTCGAAGGGATGGGGGTAAAGGTGACCAGGCATGAAAAGGGTGTATATACTTTTCAGGCTGATGAAATCGATACGGAGTATATCTCTACCGCCGATTTTGTTGCGAAATGTGCCAAATTGAGAGGTTCGGTCATGGTTGTCGGTCCGCTTCTGACCCGTTTCGGTCATGCCTATTTCCCTAAGCCGGGCGGAGACCAGATCGGCCGTCGCAGGGTCGATACACATATTCTCGGTTTCATGAATCTCGGTGCCCGGCAGGAATATGACCAGAACCGTAAGGCCTTCTATCTGCATGTGCCTGAGGGAGAAAGCCTGACAGGAAAATACATGCTTCTTGATGAAGCTTCGGTGACCGGAACGGCCAATATCGTGATGGCCGCATGTCTTGCGAAAGGTGAGACTACGATATATAACGCAGCCTGCGAACCATATGTGCAGCAGCTTTGCAGAATGCTTGTAAGGATGGGTGCCGACATAGAAGGTATCGGTTCTAATCTGTTGAAGGTCAGGGGCGTCGAGGCGCTGGGTGGAACGGAACACACTATCCTTCCGGATATGATCGAGATAGGGTCGTTCATTGCACTTGCCGCCATGAACCGCAGTTCCATCACCATTAAAGACGTCGCCTATGACGAACTCGGCATCATTCCGGACTGCTTCCGCAAGCTTGGTGTAAACCTCGAACGCAGAGGCGAAGACATCTATATTCCGGAGCAGGAAAGCTATGTGATAGATTCCTTCCTCGACGGCTCGATCCTTAATATCGCTGACGCCCCATGGCCGGGCCTTTCGCCTGACCTCATCAGCGTGATGCTTGTCACGGCGACACAATGCAAAGGCAGTGTGCTCATCCATCAGAAGATGTTCGAAAGCCGCCTTTTCTTCGTGGATAAACTGATCGATATGGGTGCTCAGATCATTCTCTGTGACCCGCATAGGGCAGTTGTGGTAGGACATGACCACCGCTACCAGCTCCGTGCCGGCAGAATGGCCTCGCCAGACATCCGCGCCGGCATCGCCCTGCTGATAGCCGCCATGTCGGCAAAGGGTACCAGCGTCATCAGTAACATCGACCAGATAGACAGAGGTTACGAGGATATCGACATCCGCCTCAACGCCCTCGGCGCGCGGATTACGCGACAGTAGGGTAGCGGTCTCGGAGGGCGCCGAGAAAGAGGGTGCGGCGCAGGTCTGCTGAGATCTCAAACTCTTTGAACGGACGGTCGGGAGTCATACTTCCGACCGTCTCAGGTTCTGACAGATACGGAACCGTAAGGTCGCATAGCCAGAATCTGTCCGCCTGGGCAAGATACATCTCGCTGTAACGGATGTCCAGATGGCGCTGGAGGTCGCTGGCGTATCCTATCATCATTGACACATCCTCCGGACTGAGGTCATATTTGCAGAAAATGTACAGTCCATATCGGCGGAAATCTCCGTAGAATCCGCTGCCGACCTTCTCTATCTTATTGGCAATGATGCGTTTGAGAGGCTGGGCGAGACTCCAGTACTCATATTCCAGATTTCCGACATGAAGTTCATTGTCTGCAAGTCCATAGCCGTAGGTGAATCCGCTGTCCACGATGTTGCGGTCGATTCCGGCCATTTCCTTGAGCATGCTCAGTGCGGCTGTCTTGTTCTCTTCCATGGCCCTTGTCACCTCGATCCCGAGACTCTTGTCCGGCATCTGGAGGTCCGGCCTGTCGATATTGACCAACCCGCAATAGTCCTCGCCGAGCAGAGTTTCCAATGAAAGCCTGGCGTAGGTCTCGAAGAAATTAGTGTTGAACCTGCTCTTGCCCATGATTATTTCTTGCGTATGATGTTAAGGCCGTCACGCAGAGGCATGATGACCGAGTTTACACGCGGGTCTGCGCTGACCATGTCGTTGAAACGTGCTATTCCGAGAGTCTGTCTGTCCTGCGGAAGAGGATCCAGACATACTTTGCCGTCCCACAATACATTATCGCCGAGAATCAGGCCGCCAGGACGCACCATGTCGAAAACAAGCTCATAATATTCAGGATATTCCCTCTTGTTGGCATCCATATAGACTATGTCGTACAGGGCGGTTTCGTCTGGTGTGTCCCCCGGGTCCAGTCCCATGGCCCCGCGCATCTGCCGCAGGGTTTCCTTGCAGTCGCCTATATGAAGGGATATACGTTCCGACAGTCCTGCGCGCCCGAATCCTTCGAGTATGAGGTCTTCGAGTTCGTCGTTGAGTTCGAGGGTGTCGAGATGACCGTCCTCAGGCAGTGCGGAAGCTAAGCAGATGGCAGAATAACCGGTGAATGTACCCAGTTCAAGAATCCTTTTGGCACCGGTAAGCTTTACAAGAATATAGAGAAGCTGTCCCTGCACCGGGCCGGACAGCATTCTGGCGTGGTTGGTTCTGATGTGCGTCTGCTTTTCCACCCAGTCCAACGCCTCGCCCTGAGGCGTCGCGTGCTGCCTTATATATTCGTATATCTTTTCCATAACTATATGTAAATCAGGCGTGAAAGCCTGCTTTTATCGAAAATTTCCCGGGCCATCCTCTGTACTTCTTCAGATGTTATCGCATCAACCAGGGACCTGTTTTCCTTCCCGCTGCTGACCTTGCCGTAGGCCATCAGCCCCTTTCCCATGGACAGGCACTGGGTCTCGCCGTTGTCCCCGCTGATTGCAAGCTGGCCGAGCAGCTGCTTCTTCGCGGCCTTGAGCCTGCGTTCGGAAAGAGGTTCGTTCTGAAGTTTCTCGATTTCCTTGTCTATGGCCTTCAGGCATTTGTCAATATTGTCCTTGTCACAGCCGAGGGTTATCGCGACCATTCCGGTGTCGCTGTATTGGGTGTAGGCGCATTCCACTGCATAGACCCATCCCTTCTTCTCCCGTAGGGTCGAGTTCAGTATGGAGTTGGTCGCCGGTCCGCCCAGGATGTTGCACAGCAGCACTGTGGCAAGTCTCTCCCGCTCCTGATAGAGCGACGGGGCAAGGCCTCCGATTATGCAGTTGGCCTGGTGGTTCCTCTTGTTGACCGTCTTGTCGAAGGGCTGTGCCGCAGGGACTGATGTTCCGCCTTCTTCCGCCACGCTGTCCTCCTTTTCCGTCCTGTCGCCGAAATATTTCCCCACAAGCCTGATCGCATCTTTCTCCATCTTCTCTTCTTCGATGTCAGCCACAACAGTGAATGCCATCTTACGGGGCACGAATTTCTCGGATGTGAACCTCAGCAGTTCCTCCCGTGTTATCTTCTTCACCGATGCGGCAGTTCCGAGAATCTTTCCGCTCAGCGGGTGCCCGCTGAACAGCATTTCCTCGAACCTGTCATATATATCTTCGGACGGGGTGTCTTTATAGGAATGGATCTCGTCTATTACAACACCCTTTTCCGTGTTGATCTCATTTTCAGGGAAGGTCGCACTTGTCGCCAGTTCAAACAGAAGGTCGGCAGCCTTGGCGAGGTCCTCCTTCAACACCGTGGCATGGAAAACGATTTCTTCCTTTGTGGTGAATGCATTGAGCTCTCCCCCGAGACGGTCGAGGTAACTGTTTATTACAGAGGCGCTTCTGCGTGCAGTTCCTTTGAATATCGTATGCTCGACAAAATGGGCTATCCCGCTATGGAATCCCTTTTCATCCCTTGTGCCGCACCTTATGCTGAGTGCGCAATATGCCACGGCAGAGCCGCTTTTCCTGACTGCATACTGCAGTCCGCAATCCGCTTTCCCGCTAAGCATCGCCTATCTGTGTGATGAAATCTTCTTGATGTCCTCCGCAAGGAATCCGACTCCGTCCTTCCGGGTGATCTTATGTCTGCGGAAGTAGAAGAGCGTATGGGTCTCGGAGTCAATGAGCATCTTATAGCAGTAAGATCCCACAGGAGCGTCTGCAGGAGCCACCACTATGCTTACCAATGTGTTCGGGACAACATTCACGATGAATTTGTCCGCATCCTCCTCGTCGATCACATGAATGTCCTTGTCGTAGTGCCTGTCTATTATATCCTCGGTGATCTGGCTGCTGATGTCTCCCTTCGCAAACACGATCCTCTTGCCGGCGCAGTTCCTGATGTTGTCGGTATGGTGGGCCAGACCGGCATATCCCACGACATCGCTTTCTACGGATTGGACGGCGTGGCTCTGAATTATATCGAGAAAGGCCTGAAGAAATGCGAATTCCCTTCCTGAAGGATCTTCAGCGGATGCTATGGGCATCGATACCACCTCAAGCATTTCCCCTATGCCCTTTTCTGCTTCCGGCCCTCCCTTGATGAGGGTCATGAAATGCAGCCCCGGTGCGTTTTCACGCTTGAAACGGGTCTTGGCGGTAAGCAGGAAATAATAGTTCGCGTCGGTCTTGAGGGTCTCGAACTCGTCAAGCGTGCAGAACTCATAGGGCGACACACGCCATCTTGCTGCCACGTCCTCCTGAAGCGCAAGGTCGAAGAAATCGTTTCCGGTGAGCACTACCTTGGTCACCTTTTCGGGAAAATCCGCAATCTTGATCTTCTTAGTGTTTATCTGGGCCTGCGCCCCGGCAGCAACCGGCATCAGCGCCGAAATAAGTATAATCAATATCTTCTTCATACTTTAGAAACTGTTTAAGTTTTTCTCAAAAAATCATTAATTGTTGAAACTGAATAA
>CAYXMV010000112.1:0-7369 GCA_964466235.1 uncultured Muribaculaceae bacterium
CTTGATGGCACTGAGGCTTATCTCTATGTCTCCGGTAGGCATCTTAGGGTTCTTGCTCTGACGCTCGATGACCTCACCGGTCACCTGAAGCACCCATTCGCGTCCGAGGCTTGCGGCAGTCTCCACTAATTCTGCCTCCGCGTGTGCGTCAACCACGAGCTGGGTGATGCCGTAACGGTCTCTCAGATCGACGAAAGTCATGCCGCCGAGCTTCCTTGATTTCTGTACCCATCCGGCCAGCGTCACTATCTGGCCGACATTCTCTATGCGGAGTTCTCCGCAGGTGTGTGTTCTGTACATATATGTGTTGTTTTATATTTTGCAGATTTCTTGTCTCCCTACGGTCGCTCGTTATCGGCTTGCCGCTTGAGCGACAGCGAAAGAAATGACAGGTCATCATCTCGGCCAAACGAAATGCGTGGAGATCTCTCTTCCAACTAAAATCCGACAAAAATACTAAATAAATCGGAAACAACGGGCAGAGTGACGTACTTTCATTATATCTTTGCAGGCTGAAAAAAATCATCGGGTCATGTGGTTGGTACTTGCTTTCATTTCCGCCGTCCTTTTAGGATTCTACGATGCTTCGAAAAAGGCGTCGCTGAAGGATAATGCTGTGCTGCCCGTGCTCTTCCTCAACACGCTTTTCTCCACCCTTATTTTCCTGCCGTTTCTGATAGACAATGTCGGCGGATTCGGGTGGTTTGAGGTGGCGGCTGGCAGGCAAGTTGCTGAAGCTCAGCAACTTGCCGAGATTCGCCGCTGTCCGCAGGCAGCAGCGAATCTTAGGAACTCGCTGAGTTTCAGCGAGTTCCTTGCCAGCCACCCTGTGCTGAAGGCGCACTTGATGACGGTGGGAAAGGCGTGCATCGTGCTGACATCATGGATCACAGGCTATTTCGGAATGAAACATATCCCTCTGACCATTGTAGGGCCAATAAACGCGACCCGACCGGTTATGGTGCTTGTCGGTGCGATGATTTTCTTCGGAGAAAGGCTCAATCTCTACCAATGGACCGGCGTACTCTTAGCCATCCTCTCCATCTTCCTGATGAGCCGCTCGAGCAGAAAGGAGAACATCGATTTCAAGAACAACAGATGGATCTGGTGCGTGGGGGCGGCCGCCGTGCTCGGTGCATGCAGCGGTCTGTATGACAAATATATAATGACCGAGCTCGACCCGATTTTCGTTCAGAGCTGGTTCAATTTCTATCAGTTACTGTTTATGACAGTGATATGCGGAATAATATGGTATCCTACACGGAAGAAGAGCACTCCTTTCGTATGGCGCTGGTCGATTCCGCTGATCTCCCTGTTCGTCTGCCTCGCGGACTTCGTCTATTTCACAGCCCTGAGCGACCCTTCATCAATGATTTCTGTAGTATCCCTTGTAAGGCGAAGCTCGGTCATAATATCCTTCGCCTGCGGAGTGATCATATTCGGGGAGAGAAATTTAAAGGCCAAGATCATTGACCTTGGCCTCATCCTTATCGGTATGGCGTTCATCTGGCTGGGAACACGATAGTCCGGCTATCTTACCACTCTTGTGAATTCCGGGGTGCCGCCATCGGCTACAGTAACATAGATAGTTGTGTCTGTGCCGTTGCTATCGACCTTATAGATATAGTCTGTGCCTTCTGATGTGACTCTGCTGCCTACGAGCACCGGAGTGCCTAACGGGAATGTGTAATTACCGCATGCAGCGTCAAAGATCTGCTTTTCCTCTTCTGTCACAGGAGCAAGTTCCGAGTACTCAGGAAGAGCCTCCACCTCACCTTCTATGAATGAATTCTCAATGAGGAATCTGTTCAGTTCCTTTGCTGTCGCTCCGATGCGGGCATTACGGATACCGAAATGATTTTCCGCAATCACGGCATCAGGAAGGGCCTTCCTAAGAGCCTGAACAGCTGGTTCAACACCACCGCTGCCGAATGTGCAGAGTGTGACGATCTTCTTGCCGGCAAAGTCATAATCCTTCACTAAGGATGCAACCGGAGTAGCATATGTACCGAACCAGATCGGATAGGCAAGAAAGACCACATCATATTTTGAAAGATCCGACTTCAGAGGTTTCAGTTCAGGAAGAACGCCGTCCTGCATCTCCTGGCTGACTCTGGCAATAGTCTCATCGTATGTGCCCGAATAAGGGTTCACTAATTCGATGGACTCGATGTCAGCACCGGTCACCCTCTGAAGTTCCTGTGCAACCGCTTCTGTGGCACCTGTCTGAGAATAATAAAGAATGAGTGGCTTTACTTCTTCTGAACCGCAAGAAGCAAGGCTCATTGTCGCAGCTGCAACCGCGTAAAGAATTTTATTTTTCATATCAAAAATGTTTTGAACACAAATATAATCTAATTTCCCGAACACCACCTTTCAAAATATGGCTAATTAACTTTAAAGAAGCTATATTTGCACGGCGATGCCGCATTTTCCGGCAGAAATATGTTGCGTCGCATGCAGTTTTATTCATTTTCAGCATGTTTTTCATACCGATGCTACAAAAATGTGCGGAAACTTGTTGCATCGGTCATTTCATATTATGGAAGTTAGAGCAAAGAAGGCCTTAGGCCAGCACTTTTTGACAGACCTGTCCATCGCTCAGCGAATTGCTGAAGCTTTGATCATACCGTGTCCCATCGGGGTTGGCGCGCAGGTGCCCGGGAATGGAGCACATACGCCGAAAGATAATCTGACGGATAATGGAAAGATGCCATCAATGCCCGCATTGGAAGTAGGTCCAGGAATGGGCGTATTGACGCAGTATCTGCTGCAGAGACCGGAAATTGACCTCCGCATGGTGGAGATCGATACAGAATCTGTTGACTATCTGCTTGTTCATTTCCCTCAGGTGAACGGCCGTCTCATCGAAGCTGACTTTCTGAGACTGAAACTCGAGAATTTCTTCAGCGGACCGTTCTGCGTGATCGGAAACTTCCCGTACAATATATCATCACAGATATTCTTCAAGATCCTTGACTATAAGGAGCAGGTGCCGCAGGTGGTGTGCATGATCCAGAAGGAAGTGGCTGAACGCATAGCCGAGAAACCCGGCACCAAGACTTACGGCATCCTGTCAGTACTGCTTCAGGCATGGTATGACATCGAATATCTGTTCACTGTCGGCGAAGGCGCATTCAATCCGCCTCCAAAGGTAAAATCGGCTGTAATCAGACTCACACGCAACTCCCGCACCGAACTCGGATGCGACGAGTCCCTCTTCAAGACCGTCGTCAAGACCGGATTCAACCAGCGCCGCAAGACTCTGCGCAATTCTCTGAAACCGCTTATCCGCGCAAAGGCGGACCGCTGCGGCTGGTCGGAGGAACAGCTGGCGGAGTTCACTGCCGATCCGGTTTTCGAACTTCGTCCGGAGCGCTTGAGCGTCGAGGACTTCATCAGCCTCACCCTCAAGCTCGCCTGATAATCAGCTTCTTCGTGAAAAGCCGTCAGACGGCATCATAAAGAACAGTGCGGCTGACCGAGAACAGAAGCACACCGGCACATACAATGCCCGCTATCAGATAGCGCCAGGACATGATGAACTGAACAGCCGGAACATCCTGGAAGGATTCCGGCACGGACACGAAGAAGGCGCAAGCAAAGAGCATGAGGGCAAGGATTATATTTGTCACGACCACTGCGAACGCCTGTCTGCGGTAATATCTCCTGAGTGCGGAGCGGATCATCACTACAAGACGGATATTCTCCTGCAGTCTTTCCTCTTCCTCCGAACGGAAAGACGAAGGAGTCGGCAGAAGATCCATCTGACGGACAAGGTCGGACATGAATCTGTCATCCTTCGGCACAGGAATACGGTTTTCCTGCATGAATCTGCGTATTTCTTTTTCTGTTTTCATTGCCTGTTGATTTATAAGGCCTTCATTCCTGATGAATTCAGCGATGGCCTGACAAAAATTCCTTAAGATGTTTCCTTCCGCGGGACAGACAGGAGCGTATCGTACCTGACGGCAGTCCTGTGACCGCCTCAATTTCCTTTATGGATTTATCTTCCATATAAAAAAGAAGGATCACCGCCTTCTCCTGCGGATTCAGACTGCCTATTGCGAGATAGAGCTGCTGATGTTCGAAACCCCGGTCAGCCAAAGTCCCCTCATCATCGACACACAATGCTTCCCCTCCTTCCAACACATCTTCCCGCTCAGATCTGCAGCAATCTTTCTTTATATGGTCATACCAGCTGTTGTATGCTATCCGGAACAGCCATGTGGAGAAACGCGCCCGCCCCTCAAAACGTTCAAAGGAAAGGAAGGCCTTCAGAAGCGCTTCCTGGGCGATGTCATCAGCACGGAACCCGTCACCATTGCAAAGAGCACGCAGGAACCTCCTCAAAGATTCCTGCTCCTGAGCGACATAGTCTATGAACTGCTGACGGGTCATCAACTAAAACTATTTATTATGCGGCTCCTCGACTATGAGCTTTTCTTCCGCTTCCTGAAGCCTATTCTCTTCAATCTCTATCTCCTTGGCAAGGAATTTCCTGCCTACGAAATATGAAACGAAGAATCCCACGCCTACAGAGAATACCACGAGTGCTGCAAGATGTAAAGGCAGGACAATATCGCCATAAAGTATGAAAAGGACTTCTGCCATCAGACCGGACAGGACAAGGGATATTCCCAAAATTAGCTTGACGAGAAGGCTGTTCTTGAGCCTGTACCGGCCGTCATCATTCTTCTTCTCGGCTGCAACCAGAAGAGCCGGATCGATCTGCTGACCGTTCTCTACCGCCTTGGTAAGGATTGCCATCTTCCTTTCCATCTTCTGGGTGCGGGCACGGACAACCATCCATACAATCACGATTGGCAAAGCCACGCATATACCTCCTGCAATAAATACACTTTCGATCGTATTAAGCAGATAGTACCCGAAATTTGCCTCTAAAATCATATTCATCATAGCATTATAAATTTAAGATAAGACATAGTGAAGAAGCTTCTTTGCATATTAGACTGCATAGTTACTTAAAATGTTGCAACGAATCGGCACTAATCGGATGACAAAAGCACAAAAACAGCCGTTTTCGTTCTTAGGATATATGTTTTGAGCGGAGCTGGAGCTTAGACAACGCATTTTCTACAGATGGTATCTAAAGCAGCATCGTCGGCGACAGTCCCAGCTTGGAAAAGGCAAAGAGCTTCTTCCCGAGGTCTTTTAGCGATGCCCCTATATGGTACACATCATCGTCCACGATCAGGAAACGGTCGTGAATGTTTGGGGCTTGAACGATATTGATCGGCGGATATTGGCCGTTGTGCTTCCGGACATCCAGCTGCAGCTGCCCGGACAGATGGCCGGTACGGATTTCAGCTGTCACCGATGATGACCGCTTGGACAGAAGCATCAACACACTTTCATCGACATAGTTGTCAATCAGTACAAGACTGCGCCTTGCAGACTTAATCAAGTCAGACACAAAGACATACGCGTCAAAGATCTGACCGTCGTAAAAGATACCCTCAACGGGAGGAAGTGATGTACGGACAAAGAAATCGATCTGCTTCTGATGCTCATCAAGGCGATGACTATGATCAAGAAGTATGTTTTCTATCACTTCAATTCTTTTATTCGCCACATATCTCCGAAGCAAATATTCCTTTAATACAGAATTAGCCCATTGCCGGAACAATACTCCTCGTTCAGACTTCACTCTATAACCAACAGAGATTATCATATCCAGATTGTAATATTCTACCTTTCGCTCAACAAGCCTGCTACCTTCTTTTTGAACTATCGCAAAATTTGCGACAGTTGGAATATACCTTACAAACAACTCAGCCAGCTGATGACGGTTCAGCCACACAGTCTCACCTTCAACCCTCACTTCCAGCCTCGTGATTTCATCCGGCTGATACACCACGATCTCACCGGTCATATTTTTATCGTTCATATCTAATTACAATATACTGTCCTCTATCAAAGGTCAGTCATCTTTATATATGAATCAAGATATGAACTGAAATATTTCCGTTTTTTAAAGAAACTTTTTCTCTTTTTTATGTGTTTTTAACTTTTCTTATGTACCTTGACACTCTGGACTAATATAGATAATAGTTGAATTTTCCAGATATATTTTGGAAATAGCCATAATGATATGGTGTAACTGTTCTTCGAAGCACCCTCCGAATCAATGTAAATGCAGAAAAATGAACCAATAGCCCTAAATATGAATTGATTTTTGCGCGGATGGCAAACGGAGACAAAGCATCTGATTCTATCAGAGCAAACGATTGCCGCATATTTGAAACAATACGTTTTGCTGGAAATATAGAAGAGGGGGTTACTATTGCTCCCAAGAAACGTATCCCTTTGAGACAATCTTGCAAATATATCTTTTGAGGATGTAATGTCAAACCCAAGTGTTGTTTCAGGTATGCCCCAATTGTTGGGATGAGCCTCTTCAAATAGTCTTTTGAATTATGAATGACATAGAAGTCATCCACATATCTCCCATAATGACGACATTTCATCTCTCGCTTCATCCAATGATCAAAACCATTAAGATAGATGTTGCTGAATAGCTGGGAAGTAAGATTCCCAATAGGCATCCCCTTAGCATCTTCAGAATAAAACAGACTTTTTTCAGAAGGCAATCCATCCCAATCATTATACGACCCTTTCATTCTGCAATTGACTATCGGTTCATTCATCACAATCTCCTTTGTCAGCCAAAGAACAAACTCTCGATCAAGAAAATCAACCGGCAAAGATGACTCTATCATATTGTACAATCGCCCTCTATCCACATTCATAAAATATCCTTTCAGATCAAGTTTAAGTACATAGCATTTTTGTGCTCCATTTTGTGAGCAAGATCGGATGTGATGCTGAAGTCTTTTGATTCCGAAAAGAGTCCCCTTTCCTTTACGGCAGGAATAACTGTCATAGATAAACGTCTTCTCGAAGAACGGAGAAAGACGATTATATAGAAAATGATGAACTACCCTATCACGGAAATCCGCAGCAAACACCTCACGCTGCACAGAATCGTTGATTATAAAGCAGATACTCGTTCCCACCACATACCTACGTGAACAAAGTTCACGATACAGATGAACCAGATTATCCTCCAGATTTCTCTCGAATCTTAGCTGTGAAGTCGTGCTCCGTTTATTTCGTCGAGCATCATAATATGCCTGAAAAAGTTCTTCTATCGGGAACATAACAAAGACTTCTCCCATTTTTTTAATTCATTCTTCAAGTCGGAAAACATTTCTGCACAATGAGTGAATTGCTTCAAGTTTATCTGCTTCAGATCATAAAGGATACGTACCCTTATTTTTGCAGAAGCCAATTGCTTTGCCAAATTCCTAACAATCGAGTAGGAGGTAAACGAAAGTAATGGAGT
>CAYXMV010000113.1:0-7125 GCA_964466235.1 uncultured Muribaculaceae bacterium
GCCACAAAGTAGAGGACCACCGCCAGAACCACACCGAGAACGGTAAGGATTGCAATAGTCCAGATAATTGTTGTTGTCATTATTACGTTAATTTAGTTGTTACCCTAAAGATTCTACTCAATATAAAACACAAACTCATTTGACAATCTGTCTCTGAAAAGCCAGATGCCAAAGTAATATAGCGCGACTCCGGCAATCGAAACGAGACCTGTCATATACTCCTTCTCGAAAACCGCCGACAAAGATAATATTAAAATCAGTAAAATCACCAAAGGAATCACATAAGATATCCACACTGCCTTCAGTCCCATGGTCATTTTTGTCTTTACTGCCACCTCGTCTCCGACCTCATGTCCGGCATACGGATCCGTCGGGACCATTATTATCTTGTCCTCTTCCTCGGACATTCCGCACAGCCCCTTCGCATGACACGAAGAACAGGCCGAGGACACCGTTATCTCGACTGTCGTGAAGTCCGGAGTGATCTCTATGATCTTTCCGGTATGTGCTATCTCATTCTTCTTAGCCATTATTTCTTATCTGTATATGGTTCAATCAAAGCGGTGAAAGGATATTTGAGGCCGGAATACTCCTGAAGCCTTCCCGCTCCCACACCCACAAGTATAGGCGCCTCGAAACGTACAGGCACCCTGTTGTCATCATCCGACACCCATATCATCATATCCGTCTCACCCGTGAATATCTCTCCCGCCACAAGCTTGGCAGCAAACTTTATGGTCCTGACCTGGCCTAAACCCTTCACATCGATGATCTCGCGGCCATGAAGGATGAAATAGACATGATAAACCTCGTCGTCTATGGCGAAAGTCATCGGATACTTCCTTCCCGGCTCCACCACATCGAAATCCATGTTCCTCGCATAGAAGAAGAGGGCCGGAAGGTCGAAGGTGCATGGGTCGAGAGGCAGTTCAAGCTGCCTGCGTCCCTTGCCCCTGCTGCTGGAATATACATCTGCCGCGATATAGGGCTCGGCCGCATTCCAGTCATAGACATAATCGTTCGTGGCATGATACCTTCCTTCGCGGGTGTCACGCGTGAATCTCAGCGGCTTGAGGCCGTCACGGGTGAACCATGACTGGAAATCCTCCCTTATCTTGAAGAAAAAGTCATAGAACCGGGTGGTCCTTCCGTCAACCTTGACATGAAATGCTTCCTGACCGTTGAAGGTCGTGGCATCAAGACTGACAGTCGCCGTAGCCACATCCGAGCGTATCGCTCCCCATTCGTAATGCAGGGCGAAATGCAGACGCTCTCCGGCCTGATAGGCCAGTTCATCCTCGGACACAGTCCTTACGGGGATACATGCAGACTCTTGCTGAGTATCGACAATGTTCTCCTGCGCATGAAGAGGCACGAAGGCCATCCACACCGGCAGGAGAACGAATATATTCTTTAAAATACGATTCATCTTGTTCCTCATTCCCGTCTCAGAATTCTTCATTCTGACCGAAATCATCATTCATTGCCGACCCTACAGGCATCGAATCAGCCTGATTGACAAGGCTTTCCTGTTCATCCACGAAACGGACTTCATCTGCACGGAAACGCATGTCGATGTCCGCGATAGCACCGTTTCTATGCTTGGCGATTATGATCTGAGTCCTTCCTATATCATCAGGATTCTCGGAGAGTCCCTGATAGTCGTATCGATGTATGAAGATCACCATATCGGCATCCTGCTCGATGGAACCCGACTCTCGAAGGTCGCTGAGCTGAGGACGGCGGTTGCTGCCCTGACGGTTCTCAGACTGACGTGAAAGCTGGGAAAGAGCTATGATCGGCACATTCATCTCTTTGGCAGTTGCCTTGAGGGTACGGGAGATCGCCGCAACCTCCTGCTCTCGCATACCACGGAGCTCCGCAGGTCCCTGCATCAGCTGGAGATAATCGACCACAATCAGACGTACACCTTTCTGCTTCACGAGCTTCTTGACCTTCGAACGGAACTCCATCACCGGAAGCGACGGAGTGTCATCTATATATATAGGTGCCTTGGCCAGCCTCTTGAGCTGGATGTCAAGCTGCTCCCACTCGTATGGAAAAAGCTTCACACCACCCTTGATCTTGTCCGCACTGAGACGTGTCTCCGACACCATCATACGCTTTGCAAGCTGGATGGCCGGCATTTCAAGCGAGAAGAAAGCCACCGGCATGTTGAAATCCACCGCAGCATTTCTGGTGATGTTCAGGACAAAGGCCGTCTTTCCGACCGAAGGACGGGCGGCAAGAATGATGAGGTCCGAAGCCTGCCATCCCAACGTAATCTTGTCCATCGAAGGGAAGCCTGAAGGCACTCCGCTGAGGCCGGACGAATCCTGAAGCCTCTGGATGTCGTCGAGAGCTTCGTTTATGACCTTACCGATCTCCTGCACATCCTTCTTGACATTGTTCTGAATGGCGGCGAAAAGCTTGGTCTGAGCCGTATCGATGAGGTCATCCACATTCACGGACTCGTCGTATGATGACTTCAGAATATCGTATGAAGCGGTGATGAGCTCCCTCTGGATACATTTCTGCTTGAGAATGCGGATATAGTATTCGATGTGCGCAGCGGCACCTATCTTCTGCGAAAGCTGAGCAAGGGCAACCGTACCTCCGACAATCTCGAGATTGCCGTTGGACTTCAGCTTCTGCGATACGGAAAGCAGATCGAGGGCCACGTGCTCGTTGGTAAGGGAACGCATGGCCTCGAATATCATCCTGTGCTTCTCACTGTAGAAACAGTTCGGCGCAAGCTCATCCATAGCTTCGTCGATACAGTTAGGCTCAATCAGAAGAGCACCTAAGACAGCCTCTTCAACATCAAGAGCTTGAGGCGGTCTGTTTCCCATCTCAAGCCCAAGTGTGTCCAAGTTGACAGGTGTATTCTTCTTTCTGACTGCTCTTTTCTTTCCCTCTTCAGCCATGACAGATTATTCGAAATCCGGATTCACAATGATTCTTCCGCAGTACTCGCAGATGATCATCTTCTTGTTAGAAGCGATGTCGATGAGACGCTGAGGAGCGATCGTGTTGAAGCATCCGCCGCAAGAGTCGTTGTTGAACACAGACACCACCGCAAGATGATTGTTGCAGCTCTGACGGATACGCTCGTAAGCACTCATAGTCCTCGCATCGATCTTTGCAGCGCACTCGTCCCTGTTGGCACGGAGCTTCTCCTCCTCTTTGGATGTTGACTCCACGATTGTAGAAAGCTCTTCCTTCTTTGCCTTGAGGTCATCTGTCCTCACGCCGATCTTCTCCTTTATAACCTCGATCTCGTTCTTCTTGTCGAAGATACGCTCCTTTGTCTCGGCGATGTTCTTCTCTGCGATCTGCCTGAGGAGTCCCTGATTCTCAATCTCCTTATTGAGAGAGTCATACTCACGGCTGTTGGCTATGTTCTCAAGCTGCGACCTGTATCTCTCGATCTGATCGTCACACTCAGTAATGTCATGCTTGTTCTCATTGATGAACTTGTTGTATTCCTCGACAAGTTCTGTCATACGCGCAGCCTTAGCCTTGAGCTCCGCGATCTCGTTCTCGAGATTCTCCACCTCGACAGGAAGTTCGCCTCTGAGCTGAAGAATCTTGTCGATCTCGGTGTCAGCCTGCTGAAGCACATAGAGAGTCTTGAGCTTCTCGCTCACGCTCAGGTCAGAGTCTGCAAAGCTCTTCCTGATGGATACGAATGTCTCTCTCTGGTCGATAGGAGTTTCGATTTTCTTTGTCTTTTTAGCCATATCGCTTAAAAATAAAATATCGGGTTACTATATATATTCTGCGTAATGCGAACCGCAAAGGTAGGAAAATTTTTCTTTATCAAAGAAAATAAAATATCAACTATCTCTATTTCACTCTCATAATGGCCTATATCCATCAGCATGAAGCTTTTTTCCGTAAAGAAATTATGATATGAAATGTCGCCGCTTATATACAGCTGGGCTCCTGCCGACCTTGCGGCTCCTGCAAGAGAGCCCCCGGAACCTCCGCACATCGCCACCCTCTCTATCATGCCCTCTATCGGACGCGAGGTCCTGACAGCCTTTAGAGAGAATCTCTCCTTCACCATGGTGATTGCCTCTTCTGCCGAAAGAGGCTTCGGAAGGTCTCCTACCACACCCAATCCCGTGCCTTCGCCGTCTTCGTCAAGTATCCTGACATTTTCAAGTCCGAGCCTTGCCGCCATTGCGCCGCTCACTCCGCTGATGACCTTGTCTGCAGAAGTGTGGGCCGCATATATGCTGATGCCAGCCCTTATAGCCTTGATGAGGGCTTCGCCCACCTGATCGTCCGGCGAAATCTTCCTTACACCTTTAAATATAAGGGGATGATGGGTGATTATCATATCTGCACCGCAGGCAACCGCCTCATCCACAAGCTCCGGGGTACAGTCAAGCCCGAGAAGGACCGATGTCACTTCATCCTCCTGTGAGCCGACGCAGAGACCGCTGTTGTCCCAGCCTTCCTGTATGGAAAGCGGTGCGAACTCTTCTATCAACGATGTTATTTCTCTGACTTTCATAATCATTCTGATGTCCAGACTCCACTTCATTCCGTCCGACGTGAAGAAATCTTTATAAACGGTTTCTTATAATGTCTCACGGATTTCCGAAAGCTGCCTGCGGATCGACTTCAGCGAATCCAGCACCTTGGCCTTTGTTATAACCTCCTTCCTGTCGCCCTTGAGCCTTTTGGCCGCCCCCTCAAGGGTCATGCCTTCCACCTTCACCAGCACATGGATATGCTTGAAGGTCTCCACATCATCCCTCGTGAAGAGACGGTTGCCCTTCGCATTCCTCTGAGGACGTATGAACTTCGGGAACTCATTGGCCCAGAAACGCACTAAAGATGTGCTTTCGCCTAAGATTTCGGCAACTTCGCCTACTGTGTATAAATACTTTTCCATATATATTGTCATATAGATCCTTCGCTGCGCTCAGTATGACGGTCCCGCCGGGATGACAATCCCTGTCGGAACATCCGGCCCGTCAGGATACCTGTCAGGTCAGGATGACAGGCGTCAATCCATTGACTGCCCTGTGGACACAGACATTATAAGCATGTTCAGGTACTCCTCCGGAGAGACAGAAGCGAAGAGGTGGTGGACCGGGTCGAGTACGAGGGTATCCCTCAGCACCTCATAATGAAGATGAGGAGCGAAAGAATTGCCCGACACGCCCACATTCCCTATCTTAGTCCCTCTCTTCACACGCCTGCCCTCACGAGCAACCACATCAGCCAGGTGTGCATACCGCGTCACATATCCGTTGCCATGATCTATCACCACCACGTTTCCCAATCCCTTCTTGGACCGTATTATATCCTTCACCACACCGTCAGCAGCCGCATACACCGGTTCTCCGGCCGAAGCTATCAGGTCGAGACCGTTATGCTTCATGCTCACCTTGTAGAACGGATTAATCCTGTCACCCACGGACGCTCCCGTCTGTGCAAAAGAGAAATGCTCAAGCGGATGGGTCATAGGAGGCATGACGAAATCCGGATCGGTTATCGCTTTCATCACGCTCCGGAAATTCTCCTCTACTGCATCCGCCCCTTTTCTGAGCGATGTCAGCTTCTGAGCCGACATCTTTACAATCTTGTCATCCGGTACAGAATCCAGTTCCGCAAGGAAGTTTCCGGTACGGAAGCGGTCAGTACTCGGAGAAGATGTATGAAATATCTCTTCGTAAATTCTGTTGTCCTTGACCTTCAGACCTTCAACGACGTCGGAAAGAAGCCTCTCCTTCCTTTCCATTTCAGGAATCTCCTTCTCGAAAAGCCTGTTCTCCTGCCTCAGCCTCCTTTCCTCCTCGGTATTGAACACCAAAGCGAAGATGACATAATACAGGACAGCCATAGACGCTGTACCGACAAAAAACATCAGTATCTTGCGTATGACCGCCCACACTGATGTCTTAGCCTTCCGGAACTTATAGTTCTCCCTGTCGAATATGTACTGACTGCTCATGAACGTCCCTTTGGTTTCTGGTGAGACGGATGAAGGGTAATGTTGTCGGATGCCGCCTCGGTATTCTTCACCATCGCCGCATATTCTTCCGGAGTGATGTCAAGATCGAAATAGTTCGCCGGATTCATGTGCTGGTCCCTGTATATCACTTCATAATGGAGATGCGGTCCCGACGATCTTCCTGAGTTGCCGCTTGTACCGACCTTCTCTCCCCTCTTGAGGGTCATGCCCTCCACCACATCGACCGTCTTGAGATGGGCATATCGTGTCTTGTATCCGAATCCGTGATCGACAAGCACCTGATTGCCATAGCCGTAGAAATCATGCCTTACGCTCTCCACGACCCCGTCTCCAGTGACATATATCGGATTGCCCGGCATGAGCGCAAAGTCAATACCGGAATGTCTGCGCGTCTTGCCGGTGAACGGGTCGGTCCTGTAGCCGAACCTGCTTGATATATGATATATCTTCCTGTCCGGTACAACAGGTGGTATGGCCGGGATACATGACGCCATGTCGCCGGCCTTCTTGGAAAGCTGAGCCACCTCATCAAACGAACGGCTCTGCACGAATGTCTTTTTGGTAAGGACATCGAGCCTTACCGCAGCATTCTTGAGAGGACCGTCAGCATTGAGGACATCATAATGCGCATACCGGTTGACTCCGCCGAAGCCGGCCTCCCTTACTTCCGCAGGAATCTCATACATACCGAAGATAGAACGATATATGTCGTCATCCCTCATCTGAAGGGCCGTAAGAGCTTCGTCATAGCCGTCAAGCTGTCTGTTCAGGACCTCTATCTTAGAATTCCATGCGGCATTTTCCTTCTTGAGAAGGATGAGTTTCGGACTTTCGAGCCCGAGTACGGAAGAGTACAGCCAGAAATAAAGTCCTGCCATGCCGAGGCTGACGACGAACATGGCCGCCGTCTTGAAGAAACGCGACCTTTTCGAACGCTTGACCACTTCGTACGAAAGCGTCTGAGGATTGAATATGTACTTTTTATTTTTGGACATACGGCGCAAAGATAGATAAAAAAGTCTTACCCCTATATAAGAAACTGTTTAAATTTTCTTCGAAAAATCATTAATTGTTTAAACTGAATAAATCTTCTATATAACAAAAATTTAACTTGCTACTCCATAGAGCTT
>CAYXMV010000114.1:0-7103 GCA_964466235.1 uncultured Muribaculaceae bacterium
GGAGAAACGAGTGTACCTGCAAAATAGCTGTTTACGATTGCACCGCCGTAGGGAGCCCTCTTCAGATAGAGTTCGTTGGCGATTCTCAGATAAAGAGGAATGTCGAGGGCATTATGGTGCGTGATGAACGGGCGTGCAGTCGCTCCGCCCGGGATGCTCTGGAGAATCGGAGTCTCTACCTCAAGGCAGCCGGCCTCGTTGAAATACTCACGCATTGTAGCCACAATCTGGCTTCTCTTGATGAATGTGTCGCGTACGTGAGGGTTCACGATCAGATCGACATATCTCTGTCTGTACTTGAGCTCAGGATCTGCAAATGCATCGAACACCTCGCCGTCCTTCTCCTTCACGATAGGGAGCACGCGGAGTGATTTGCTGAGCAGGGTGAGTTCCTTCACATGAACCGAAAGCTGTCCTGTCTTTGTTATGAATGCGAAACCTTTGATGCCGACGATGTCACCGATGTCGAGAAGCTTCTTCCACACGGTGTTGTACATTGTCTTGTCTTCTCCCGGACATATCTCGTCGCGGTTTACGTAGATCTGGATACGGCCTGTTTCATCCTGGATCTCGCCGAATGAAGCGGCACCCATGATGCGTCTTGACATGATGCGTCCTGCGATGACTACATCCTGGAAATTTCCTTTCTCCGCATCATACCCTGCCTTGATCTGCTCTGCGGAAGTGTTGATAGGGAAAAGTGGTGCCGGATAAGGCTCGATTCCAAGTTCTCTGAGCTTTGCGAGCGATTCTCTTCTGAAAAGCTCCTGCTCGTTGAGGTCCATAATGCTCATAGTATAGTCGTTTAATTAGTTTATATCAATGATATGCCGCGCATACATGCGCAAAACATGCAAATTTAACATAAATATCAATACTGTCGTCCACTGATACCAAAATATTGTGATTGTGGCGGATTTTACGTAGGAAATCCAAACAAAATACCTATCTTTGTTGGATATGGCAATGGAGAAAAAATGGAAATTACGTGAAAGCGCTGACCGCCAGACGGTAAAGCAGCTGTCCTTTGAACTTGGAGTCGATCCGGTGCTTGCGGAGCTTCTTGTTCAGAGGGGAGTATGTACTTTCCATCAGGCAAGATCCTTCTTCAGACCCGATCTTGCCGATCTTCATGACCCTTTCCTGATGACGGATATGGACAAGGCTGTGGAAAGGGTGCATCAGGCCGTGATAAGCGGTGAGAAGATTCTTGTCTATGGCGACTACGACGTTGACGGTACCACCGCCGTTTCCCTTGTATATTCCTTCCTCCGCCGTCTTACCCGCAGCATAGACTTCTATATTCCGGAGCGTTATGATGAAGGCTACGGCGTGTCCTACAAAGGCATAGACTGGGCCTCGGCAAACGGCTTCGGTCTGATCATCACCCTCGACTGCGGCATCAAGGCCAACGAGAAAGTGGAATATGCGCGCGAACGGGGGATAGAAATGATCATCTGCGACCACCATCTTCCTGAAAATGAACTTCCTAAGGCTGTGGCCGTCCTCGACCCGAAGAGGGAGGACTGCTTCTATCCTTTCGATGACCTTTCAGGCTGCGGAGTGGGTTTCAAGCTTGTCCAGGCTTATTCTCAGAAATACAATATCCCTTTCGAGACTCTGATTCCTCTGCTCGACCTTCTGGTCGTCAGCATCGCTTCAGATCTCGTGTCTGTGACGGATGAGAACAGGATTCTTGCCCATTTCGGTCTGAAGCAGCTGAACAGCCATCCTCGTGAAGGCCTTCTTGCCATGATCCAGCTTTCGGGACTCGAACCTAACCATCTTACCATCGACGATATAGTGTTCAAGATCGGTCCGCGCATCAATGCAGCGGGGCGGATGGAGTCGGGGCGCATTGCAGTCGAACTCCTGACTGCCTTGGATGCTGCGACAGCCATCCGTATAGGAACGGAAATCAACGAACACAACAACGAGAGAAAGAACATAGACCGCCGGATCACTCAAGAAGCCCTCGACATGGTCCGTTCCGGCAAATGTCTCAGCAGCGGCAACGCGACCATCGTATATAATCCTCAGTGGCACAAGGGAGTCGTCGGAATCGTGGCGTCACGCCTCGTGGAGGCATTCTATAAGCCTACAATCGTGTTTACGCAGTCGCAGGGCGGTCTTGTGACCGGTTCAGCCAGAAGCGTGCACGGCTTCGACTTGTATGATGCCATCGAAAGCTGTGCAGATCTTCTTGAAAACTTCGGTGGGCATCTCTACGCAGCCGGTCTGACCCTGAAGGAAGAGAATATCCCGGCATTCTGCGAAAGGATTGAAAAAGCCATTTCAGGCAGGATAATACCTCAGATGCAGGTACCTGTGGTTGATATAGACGCAAAGCTCAATTTCTCTCAGATCACACCGAAGTTTCTGCGCATCCTCAAGCAGTTCCAGCCGTTCGGTCCGGGCAACAGCGCCCCTGTATTCCTCACGGAAAATGTATATGACAACGGCATGGGACGCAAGGTCGGCGCAGAAGGAGGTCATCTCAAGCTCGAACTGATCCAGGAATCCCATCCTTACCATCACATCTCAGCCATAGCCTTCAACATGGCCGACTTCTTCGACCACATCAAGGCCGGCAATCCGATCGACGTCTGCTACTCCATCGTAGAGAACTATTACCGTGGCACCGCCAACACCCAGCTCCGCGTCAAGGATCTCCGCGAACGCGACGAACTGGTGTAATTCTTCTCGCTCTTCGCTTCCGCTTCTCCACGAAACCGAAGCATCTGGTGGACGACCGCCGGTTCTGTCTTGACTTTTCCACGAAACCGGCCGTTCCTGTGGAAATGATAAAGACTATCAGTCTGAATTTTGAGTGTCCCGGATTTCCTGAGCTATGGAATCGATTGATCTGCCGTCTGTGTCGATTATGACATGGGCGGTGTTTTCGTATGTGGTTGAACGCTTGGCCATGAGTTCCGAGATCCGGTCCCGGAGATCTTTCCCAGAAAGAAGCGGGCGTCCGGAAGCTTCGCTTTCAAGATGTGATATGAGGGTTTCCAACGAGGCCCGCAGATATATGCAAAGTGTATTCTCACGAACCAGCTCCGCACACTCCGGCGTCATCACCGTCCCTCCACCCAGTGCCAGAACCAGCTTTTCTTCCGGGGCTATCGACCTCTCCGAATCTGCCGATATAATTCCGGATAAAACAGTCTTTTCGAGAGATCTGAAATGACTCTCCCCGTCAGAAGCAAAGATCTCAGGAATGCTGCGCCCCTCGCTTGTTTCAATCACTGAATCCAGGTCCATAAAACGACAGCAGAGCAGCTGGGAGAGTATCCTCCCGACACTGCTCTTGCCGCATCCCATAAATCCTGTCAATGATATTATCATATTCGTCAGAACAGACTCAACTGTGCATCTTCATCATCAATATTCAGGTCCAGCGGATCCTCCACATCAGAATTATCGATCTCCCCCGCCTGATTCTCGCCTGCATGCACAGACTCCTCTGACGAATCCTCTGCAGCAAAATCTTCCGGCTTCTGAAGCGGTTCCACAAATTCCACAGACTTTACATCAAAAGGACTTACCTTCTTACCTTTTGCCTGCAGACCCTTCTTTGCAATAAACTCCTCTGCATCAACCTTCTCCGGATCACGGTTCACATTCTTTCCACCGAAAGTGATCTCGAACTGCGGATGAAGGTCATCTGAAACAGCTACGAGGTATGAGCCCTTCGAGTCCGAAATGAAACTTACCGGAGTATTGTCGCTCACATCAAACGAGAACCTCTTCACATAGAACGAAGTCACCGACTTGTCATAATAGAGTACTGTGAACACTTTGGCAGGGTCCAGCTTCTCGATACGGAGAAGTTCGCCCTGATACCTGTTGCTCAAATCGAAGGTTGTCGTGTAGTAGGTACCGTCCTTGAAGATGGCGAGAATATGGTCGCCGGTGTTGAACTGGCCCAGATGCAGACCGCGTCCGTCCTCGTTGAGCCTCTGGATGTCCTCGTCAAACCAGACATCCTTGCCTCCTATCGTGGAAATACCCTTCGACTTGAGAGTGATCTTCTGAATAGGATTCTTCGATACGAGATTGCCTCGCGAAGCACGTCCCTTGATCAGAAGCTGTGAGAAGTCGTATTCGTCGCTGGTCTTCTTGAGTTTCGGACGAGGCCTGAAATTGATGCGTACAGTCTCGGCCTCTCCGTTATGATTCACTGTGAACCAAAGGATTGTGGATCCCGGTGTACCCTGAGTAATGTCATATTCCTTGTCGCGGGTGATGCTGGTCACGGCAAATCTCTTCGCATAGCTGATGGAAGTCTTGCCCTCACGGTAGATCACATTATATATGGTCCTCTGGTCGTTCCTGTCGAAAAGACCCACATATAGTATGTCCTTTCCGAAGAAAGCCTTCTCCGAAACCTTGGTCACCACATATTTACCATCCTTGTGGATGACTATGATCTCTGACAGGTCGGAACAGTCGCAGATGAATTCCGCATTGTCCTCCTTCTTGAGCGCGATGCCCACGAATCCCTCGGCCTTGTTGGCATAGAGTTTTGCGTTGTTGCTCACCACGCGGGTGGTCTCGATGTTCTCGAACTCCACAAGTTCGGTGAGACGTGGATATGCCTTGCCGTACTTCTTCTTGAGATTCTTGAAATAGTTGATGGTGTATTCCGTAAGGTGGTCGAGATGATTCTGCACTTCCTCCATCTCGGCCTCGATGCCGCGCAACTTCTCATCAACAGCCTTCACATCGAACTTCGAAATCTTCCTCACCGGCTTCTCCACAAGCTTTAGGATGTCATCCATGAGGATAGGCCTCTTGAGAAGGTTCTGATATGTGAGCATCTTATCGAATACCTCGGCAAGCTGTTCCTCCCATGTCCTGGCATCGCCCTCGAGGATCTTATATACCTTGTTCTCGAAGAATATCCTTTCAAGGGAATTATAGTGCCAATCGTTCTCGAGTTCGCTGAGCCTTATAGAAAGTTCCTGACCGAGAAGGTCGCGGGTATGCTCAGTGCTGTAGCGCAGCATGTCGTTGACACTAAGCACCTGAGGCTTGTTGTCTAAGATCACGCATGTATTCGGTGTGATCGACACCTCGCAGGCTGTGAAGGCATAGAGGGCGTCGATGGTCTTGTCCGGCGAAACGTCGTTAGGAAGATGGATGAGGATGTTCACCTTGTCTGTGGTGAGGTCATCTATCTTCTTTATCTTGATCTTTCCGCTCTCCTTGGCCTTGAGGATGGTCTCGATCACCACCTGGGTGGTCTTGCTGTATGGCACCTCCGTGATGGCAAGGGTGTTCTTGTCTATCTTCTCGATCTTTGCGCGGATCTTGATCTTGCCTCCCTTTCGCTTGCTGCTGTATTTAGAGCAGTCGGCTGCGCCTCCGGTAAGGAAATCCGGTAAAATCTCGAAATCCTTGTCCTGAAGCACGCAAACCGATGCATCGATGAGTTCGTTGAAATTGTGAGGAAGAATCTTCGACGCGAAGCCTGCACCGATTCCCTCGGTACCCTGGGCAAGAAGGATAGGGAACTTCACCGGGAGTTCCACCGGCTCCTGGTTGCGGCCGTCGTATGAAGTCATCCAGTTGGTGGTCTTGGGATTGAACACTACCTCTTTCGCGAACTTCGTGAGTCGTGCCTCGATGTAACGGGGCGCTGCGTTCGAGTCACCGGTGAGGATGTTACCCCAGTTTCCCTGACAGTCAACGAGATAGTTCCTCTGTCCTATCCACACGAGCGCGCCGAGTATGGACTGGTCGCCATGAGGATGGAACTGCATCGCCTGTCCGACGATGTTCGCCACCTTTGTGTAGCTCCCGTCATCCATACGCCACATGGCATGGAGCACACGCCTCTGCACCGGCTTCAGACCGTCAATGAGGTGTGGCACAGCCCTATACAGGACCGTATATGACGAATAGTCTATATACCAGTCCCGGAACATGCCGGAGAGCTTGAATTTCTTCCCGCTTTCTCCCAGCAGTCTTTCGAATTTTCCCGACGGAGCGGCCTCCGCCGCTTCTTCACCCTCGTTGAACTCCTCCTCAGGAAGTTCAATTTCTTCAAAACTCATAGTTGTCTTAGTGTTTATAGCTGAACGGCTCCTGCCGCTTGAAATCAATATTCGTAACCGAATCTTCTGAGCTCCTTCTTGCTTTCTCTCCAGTCAGGATCGACCTTCACGAAAAGCCTGAGGAACACCTTCTTCTGAAAGAAATCCTCCATTTCGATACGCGCCTGCGTGCCGACCTTCTTGAGTGACTGTCCTCCCTTTCCGATGATGATGCCCTTCTGGGTATCGCGCATCACATATATCACCGCGCTTATGTCATAGCGCTCTGCGCCTTCCTTGAATTCCTCGATCTCCACTTCGCAGCTGTATGGCACCTCCTCCTTATAGTTGAGGAATATCTTCTCGCGCACAATCTCCGATGCAAAGAAACGGAGGTTCTTGTCGGTGAAAACATCCTTGTCATACCATGCCGGTGCGACTGGAAGATTCTCGACGATGGCGTCGAAAATGTTGTCGAGGTTGAACTTCTCCTGTGCTGACGCCGGGAATATGATGGCTTCAGGAAGCTGCTCCTTCCACCACTGCATCAGCTGGAGCACCTGGTCCTGGCTGCTGATGTCGATCTTGTTGATGACGAGTACCACAGGGCAGTGGATCTTCTTCAGCTTCGCGATATATTCCTCGTTCTTGTCACCCTTTTCCACGGTGTCGGTCACATAGAGTATGATGTCTGCGTCACCTATTGCGGTATCGACGAAATTCATCATGCTCTGCTGCAGTCTGTAGTTAGGCTTGAGGATGCCCGGAGTGTCGGAATAGACGATCTGATAGTCATCACCGTTCACGATGCCCATGATCCTGTGCCTCGTGGTCTGTGCCTTGGCCGTCACGATGGAAAGCTTCTCGCCTACGAGGGCATTCATAAGCGTGGATTTGCCGACATTCGGATTCCCGATGATGTTGACAAATCCCGCGCGATGTCTTTTGTTCTGCTCAGTCATTGTTGTATCTGAACTTTATACGTATGCACCCATGCGGAGAAGATTGGTCTCTCCTTCAGAAAGATAGCGCCATTCTCCTCTCTTGAGTCCCTTCTTT